>JALVJE010000275.1 GCA_027028505.1 Bacteroidales bacterium | reverse complement strand
TTATGTCTTCAGGAGGTGCAGATGTCTTTGCTATTCTTAGATCAGTAACAGATACGATCATTAAAAATAAGCAGCAAGTGGTTCCTTCTCTCAGGATTATCGCTAACTTAGGCACTGATTAGTTACATTATTTTTAATCTTATTTATTGGGAATTGCGATAGATATAAATTCCAGGATTGTAACAGTGTAGAACATTCCAATTATACTTTTAAGATACTGAAAGAAAAAAAACTAAATGATAGTCTTTTTTTGGCGCATGTATACTTGTCCTTTCCTGATTCAGTGATCGTTTCATACGATATGACGGCCTGTTCCATACTTGAGATTTGTAGAAAGGAAAGCATAATTGAGGGGTACTTTTATAGGGATGTAAATTGCTTATATGCAAATGAAATGAATTCTGACAATAAAAGTAAATATGATGTTAAAAGTTTTTATGATTGTTATATTGGAGAAATCAAGATTAAATGGACAAAAAACTGGCGACAGACGATTTCCCCTTATGACATCAAATTTTTAATGCCACCTGTAAAGGTTAAATTTTAATAGATCATGCATTTATTAATTAGTTAAGAGAAAGTGCTAAACTTTAATATGTCATTTTTTTAGCATGAAAAAGACAGCCCTTTTTGCCATCATGATCCTGCTGCTGATAGGCTGCCGGAACCACCGGGATGCCGGTTTTGATATCCGGGGAAATTGGTTTTTTACGGATATATACCCGGAGGATACCACGTATGTGGAAGTCTGTATCAATGACACTGCTTTTGTCTTTTATTCCGATCTGTTCGGTATCATAGCACGGTCGTATAAAATGACAGGTGATACGGTTTATCTGTATCGGTGTTGCCCGAACCGGGAAGATACTCCGGAGGACACTGCTCTCATCACCGTTGCGGATGACCGGCATTTTTCGCTGGTATCCCCGGACCGGCACTACAAGTTAGATTACACCAGAATAGAACCGGAGGAAGGAGAGATCACATTTGACAGGATGATGAAGTACAGTTGTTGGGATGAGAACAAAGAATACGACAGGTATGAGGCTTCATTTCTCCGCAGAAAATACCGTGCCCTTTATGGCAAACCCTACCCCTCCGACACCGTAATCGTGTATAAAGATATGGAAATAATACCAGCGGGAGAAAAGCAACCTCCGGACACAATGCCGGACTCAGTAATGATCATTTTCCCGAAATAAAGATGATTATCTGACCACTTGTCTGTAAGTCAATTTTGAGCTCTGTGCCCTGAGCCCTGTGCCGCTCCATCCAGCACCCCCGCCCGGCTGACGCCAGTCGGACGGGCAGCACCCAGCACCCAGCACCCCTTCGAGCTTCGAGCTTCAAGCATCGAGCTTCCCCACCCTGCACCCCGCCTTCGTCCCGACTGTCGGGACTTCTGCGGGCGAAGCCAGCACCCTGCACCCAGCACCTGGCACCCTGCACCCCTTCGAGCTTCGAGCTTCAAGCATCGAGCTTCCCCACCCAGCACCCAGCACCCAGCACCCAGCACCTACCAATTCAAACTTTATTCATACGACAACCCATACCCAAACCTATACAACGGATCCTCCGAGTCATACGGCACATCCTCCTTCTGTTTCTCCACCGCCTCTTCGGAGGAGGGCAGCTCGAAGGGCAGCTTGCCGGAGGGGTTGTATTTCCCGAAGATCACCTCGGCCAGCACGTCGTCGGAGGTGCCGAAGTCGGCCAGCAGGGCCGTGCATTTTTCGTTGATGGGGGTGAGGATGGCCGGCCGCTC
Organism: Bacteroidales bacterium; assembly: GCA_027028505.1. GTDB lineage: Bacteria > Bacteroidota > Bacteroidia > Bacteroidales > VadinHA17 > DRPN01. Next base: position 4,802 of record JALVJE010000275.1, on the reverse strand, counting down.
CAGGTTGACCACCACCAGCGAGGGCTTCTGCGTGATCAGGCCCAGGATCTTCTGCAGCTCTTCATCCGTATAATAAAGTCTGCCCTGGTGGAAGAACCTTTCCAGCAGGTATTTGTTCCGCTTGTCATAAGGCGTTTGTATGCGGGTGACGATGACATCCGCCTCCGAGATATCCTTCACCACGGTACCGTATTTGTCCAGCGCTTCCGGATGGAGCATGCCGTCGGCATAGATCTTGGTGCCTTTTTTCAGGGGCAGGAGCGCTTCGTTCTTCAGCAGGACCATGGATTTTGCCTGGGCCTCTTTCCCCCGGGCCACGAACTCCGGCTTTCCGGCGATCTCCGGGGCCTTTGCCTCATCCACATAAGGATCGTCGAAAAGACCCAGAATGAATTTATCCTTCAGGATCCTGCGTACAGACTTGTCGATTCGTTCTTCGCTGACCTGTCCGCTCTTCACCAGCTCCACGATCAGCTCCGGCACGTTCTCCCCGCCGAACTGGTCACATCCGGCGTCCAGCACCTTTTTGACCCGCTGCAGGGGAGTGAGGTCTTCCACACCCCAGGCACGGGGACCTCCCATCTTCGAGGGTGTAATGATGTTCCAGTCGGTGCAGACCACCCCGTCAAAATGGAGGGAGTCGCGGAGCAGACCGGTGATGATGGTCTTGTTGAAGGCAAAGCCTACGTTCTCCGGTGTCTGGTCCATGGGGATGCCGTAGTAGGGCATGATGGCCGCCGTGTGGGCTGCCAGGGTGCCCCGGCTGAAGGGGATCACGTGGTAGGCGAAGTTATGGCCCGGATACACCTGCTCCTTGCCGTAGGGGAAATGGGGGTCCTCGCCGTCTTTCTGGGGCCCGCCTCCCGAAAAATGTTTCGACATGCAGGCCACGCTGGTCGTGCCGAGGGTATCACCCTGGAAGCCCAGCACATAGGCTTTGGTCATCGCCGCCGAGAGCTGTGCATCTTCCCCGAAGGTGCCGTTGATGCGGCCCCAGCGGGGCTCGGTGGCCAGGTCGGCCATCGGGCTCAAGGCCAGCCGCAGGCCTACGGCCCGGTATTCCTGCCGGGCGATATCTCCGAAGGTGCGTACGAGCGCGGTGTCGCGGGTGGCGGCCAGCCCGAGGGGGGAGGGCCACTGCGAAAAAGCGGGGGAGAAGATAGCAGCGCCGGGGTTGTCCTCCGTGCCGTGCCGCGGGTCGGTGGCCAGCGTCACAGGGATGCCCAGACGGGTGCGCTCCGCCAGCTTCTGGATGTTGTTGTTGAAACGTGCCATGACCTCCGCGCTATATGAGCTGATCGTGTTGAAGCTGTTCATCTTTTTCAGGGCCACCAGCTCCACGGCCGGCGGCAGGATCATCGAGAACATCAGGTTCATCATGCCGGCATTGAACATGGGCATGTCCAGAGGCTCCCCTGCAGGGGTCATACCGATCATGGTGATGAACATGGTGCCGGCTTTCTCCTCCAGGGTCATCTGCCCCAGCAGATCGTCCACCCGCTTCTCCACATCCTCGCGCGGATCCTCATAAACATCCAGTTTCCCGTTCTTGTTCAGGTCGCGGAACTGTACACCATTAGCCGTGAGCACCGGTGCCGGCTTCCCCAGCAGGGCATAATCGGTTTTGACCCGGTGCCGGCGCTGACCGTATTTCACGCCGGCCCAGAGGATGAAAACAATGACCACGGCTGCTATCAGCAGCCCAAAGATCTTCAGTACCTTCTTCATGATATATTTTTTATCTGTGATTTATTTAAGATCTTCTGATGGATATGCCTTTTCCCGGAAAATGATCCTGTGATCTGAACCGGAAGATCCGGGTAATTTTGACAAAGATACGGGAAAAAGTTTTGAATGACGCTGCAGAACATTTGAAAACCCAGGCACCTGGCACTTTTTTTGCATGTTTTTTATGTGCTGATCCCGGATATAAACCCGGTTATAAACATCGACGGGTTGCCTGACCTGAAATGTTTAACCAAAAAACTGAGAAAAATGAAAAATCTTACCAGATCTTTTTATTTCCTGATGATCCTGCTGGGTCTGGCCGGCCTCTCTTCGTGTGAGAAACAGGGAGGAGGCTCAGGTACCGGCGAAGCGGATTTTTCCGTTCTGTTACCTTCCGACCAGACGCTGAAGTCGGCGATGACCGACAGTACGGACACCAGCGAGGTTGTGTCGTATCATGTTCTCGTATCCGTGGTGGATGAGAATGGCGAGGAGGTGCTCAGCGACGAGCTGATCCCGCTGTACCAGTTCGGCGACGGCTTCGTGAGTGAAAAGGTGAAGCTGGATGCCGGCCGTTATGCTTTGACAAAATTCATGGTGATCGATCCTTCCGGAAAGGTGCTGTATGCCGCACCGATGAAAGGATCTCCACTGGCTTATCTGGTGGACAAGCCGTTGCCCATACCTTTCGGCATCCGCGACGGACAGGTGACGCGGGTGACGCCCGAAGTGTTGCCGGTAGGAAACGGCGGACCGGAAGATTTCGGGTACGTCAGTTTCGGTGTGGCCATCGTGCGGCCCCTGGACTTCTTTACGATCTGCTACCTGGACAATCCCGAGATCATGGCGCCTACCAGGCCTACCGAAGCCCGGCTGACGGTTTACGACGAAAAAGGATGGCACTATACCTTCAGACTCCGTGCCCGGGTGAACCATCTGGTGATCCGCGGCGGATCGGATGTGTATAAGTTCATTGTCGAGAAAAAGGGCTTTGAGACGCAGAAGCTGGAAGTCACGGCACGCGAGCTGGAGGCTACCACACCACGGGAGCCGCTGGTGCTGACGATCCCTTATGGCGGTGGTGAGTATAAAAAGCTGGTGCTGCAGCCCGGACCGGAAAAAGGCAAGGATGCGATGATCTGCAACCTGGACCCGGACAAGAATTTCGGAGATCACAGGTATTTTGAGACCACCTTCCTGCCCGATAGCTCCATGCTTACCGTGATGCGGTCGACGCGCAGCCTGATCGACTTCGACCTGAATGCCCTGCCCAAATCGGCCCGGATCAAAAAGGTGATCCTGCAGTTGTATTATGACGCTCCCATACCCTGGGATACCAACGTCTTTGTCATGGATCCTGCCAGTGCGCAGTGCCCGTGGTACGGAGCTGTGCTGCAGAAGATCACCGAGCCGTGGGAAGAGCACAAGGTGACCTGGAATACCCAGCCCAAGACCACCGAAGACGGGCAGGTGTATGTGTCGCCATTCCGGCCTTATGTATGCGGAACCAATTTCATACGGCTGGATGTGACCTCGCTGTACATGCCGGTGGATGGTGCAACGGATTGCGAACCCGGCTACGGCATGCTCTTCCGCCTCTGGCCGGATGAACGCTTCCCGGGATTCCGCTTTGCTTCCAGCGATTATCCCGTGCCTTACATGCGGCCCAAACTGATCATACTTTATACCATGGATCGGTAGAGAACCGGTCATGACCAAAAAGAAAAGACGCGGCCATCAGAGGTTGCGTCTTTTTTTTTTGTGCTCCTGCCTTGCCCGCCATCATTCCATCCTTTTACCTGCTTTCGCCCTTTCAGGGCTATAGTTCTTTTTGTCTTTTATGATCGGGTTCCGCCCGATCCTGTTTGCTGGCCGCCCCTTCAGGGCTGTTTCTGCTCTCTGCTTTCTGCTCTTTGCTCTACGCTCTGTGCCCTTTTCCACTTTTCCCACTTTTCATACTTTTCGACCTTTGATCTTCATTGTCTCCTTACTCCTTACTATTTTTCCTTACCGATATATGGACAAAGCGGTGCTTTGTCCCTTACGGTATTCGTGCTCATTAGCTCATAGCTCATAGCTCATAGCCGGTTCTTGAGTAGCCGCAGGCGTACCGAAGGACGGGACATAGGCGGGATTGAAAAATGACGTCATTTACTGTTCATCGGTCATCACAGGAATTGCACCACCTCAAACGCTCGCGCAGCGAGCATCAAACCACAAACATCAAACATAATATAACAATTCCCTCCCAACCTGAAACCTGAAACCTGTAACCTGTAACCTGAAACTTGGAACCTGAAACATCCTTTTGCCTTCTGCCTTTTTACTTTTGCCTTATTTCTCCCTCATCCTTCCCGCCACCTCTTCCGCCGTACTTCTCAGCAGGGTAGTGTTGATCTTCAGGGCGAAGCCGTTGAAGGTAGTGGCCGGGGCGGGCAGCTCAATGTTTTTTTTCAGCATCTTTTCCCGGAACGCTGCCGGATCCATGCCGTTGAGGTGCAGCAGGAAGACATTGGTGCCGTTGGGGATACGTTCCACCCGGAAACGGGGATCCCCGTTAAGCAAGCCGATCAGCTTATTGGCGGCGGCCATGGCTTTCTTATAGTCGTCGAGGAAAGTAGATGCATAGTGGAGAGCTACGGCGGCGAAGGGCCACACCTGCGGCATGCCGCCGCCGAACATACGGCGGGTCTGGTAGAGGTCCCGGGTGAATGCCGCGGGTCCGGCCAGGATGGCGCCCGACGCAGCGTTGAAGTCCTTGTACATCGAAACGTACACCGTGTCGAAGAGGGCGGCATACTGTGGGGCGGGGATGCCGGTGTGGGCCACCGCATTGTAGAGACGTGCCCCGTCGAGGTGGAGGGCGATGCCCTGGCTGCGTGCCCAGGCGGAGATGCGCTTCATCTCCTCAAATGGGACCATGGCATTATTGTGCCGCCGCACGGGTGACTCGACGGAGATCACCCCCACGCGGTTCTTTACACGTCCCTGGGCAGTGGTCGTCAAGGCCTGCTGCACGTCGGCGAGGGTGAAAGCCGTCTTTCCCGGCGCCAGGGGCAGCAGGTTGAGACCGC
>JALVJE010000274.1 GCA_027028505.1 Bacteroidales bacterium | reverse complement strand
GTAGTTGAGGGAGGCTCCGTAAGGAGGATCCTGGCCGAAAGAGGGTTCGGGGAACATCTGCATGGTGGGTGTGACCGGCTGGAATCGGTAGGCCGGTTTCGGCTCGAAGAGCCATACATCCGCAGAGGTGACCTCCCGTGTCAGTTGCTGCAGGGGGGTGAGGTCGTCCAGGATCCAGATGCCGCGACCGTAGGTGCCTACCACCAGGTCGTCGAAAAGCTCCTGCACGTCAAGCCAGTACATCGGGGTGTGGGGCAGGTTGGTCATCAGCGACTGCCAGTGTCCGCCGTCGTCGAAAGAGACATAGAGGGCGTTCTCGGTGCCCAGGTAGAGCAGGCCTTCCCGTTTGGGATCTTCCCGGATGTTGCGGGCATAGTTGAGGTTGCCGTCGCCGATACCGGTGACGATCTTCTTCCATGACTTTCCGTAATTCTCAGTTTTGTACACATACGGCCCGAAATCGCCCGTCATGTGAAAATCAATGGTCACATACGCTTTGCCGGCTTTCCATTTGGAGGCGTCTATGTTGCGTACCACGCCCAGGGGCGGCAGGTCGGGGATGTTCTTCGTTACATTGGTCCAGGTCTTGCCATTGTCGCGGCTCACCTGTACCAGGCCGTCGTTGGTGCCCACCCACAGCACCCCTTTCTCTACCGGCGATTCGTCGATGGCATAGATCACATCGGCATACTCGACGTTGATGTTGTCGCCGGTGAGTCCACCGGAGAAACCCTGTTTGCTCTTGTCGTTGAGGGTAAGGTCGGGGCTGATCACCTCCCAGCTCTGACCGCCGTTGGTGGTGCGGTGCAGGTGCTGGCTGCCCACGTACACCGTGTTGTGATCGTGGGGAGAGATGAGCAGGGGGAAGGTCCACTGGAAACGGTATTTCACATCTTCGGCGGGATGGCCCCGGTTGAGGTCGGGCCATACCTCCACATTGCGGAATTGTCTTGTCTTTTCATTGTACCTGACGACGATGCCGCCTACGGGACCGTGGCCCGATGTGCTGGACCAGATGATGTCCGGGTCGACGGGATCAGGTGTGGCGAAGCCGCTCTCGCCGCCGCCCACGCTGTGCCACATGCCCGTGGGGATCATACTGAAGCCGAACGTGCCCCCTACACGTGAACGGCTCGGTCCTTTCATCGAGGGACCGTCCTGGCGGTTGGTGAGCACATTGTAGGGGATCTCATTGTCGGTGGTGACATGATAGAGCTGGGCCACCGGCAGCTGCACGCGGTACCACGACTTGCCCCTGTTCAGGGAGATGGAGAGCCCGCCGTCGCCCACGACGATCATGCGGTTGCCGTTCTGCGGGTCGATCCACATCTCATGATGGTCCCAGTTGGGCTGTGTGCCGAAACGGCCTGTTTTGACCGTTTTGCCACCGTCGATGCTGGTGAGGAAATTGTTGGAGATAAAATAGACCTCGTTGGGGTTGTCGGGCGAGGCGGCACAGCGGGTGTAATAGGCCTGACGGCCTCCCAGGTCGCGGTTGGAGTTGATCAGCTGCCAGTTCCTGCCCAGGTCGTCGGAGCGCCACAGCTCGCCGCTGGAGGTCATCTTTCCCTGATAGGGCACGCCGTCGCCGGTCTCGATCAGAGCATACACCCTGTGCGGGGCGGCAGGGGTCATGGCCAGGGCGATCTTGCCCAGGGGAGGCGTGGGGAGGCCGTGGCCTTCCAGCTTCTTCCAGGTGCGGCCCCCGTCCTTCGACTTGTAGAGGCCGCTGCCGGGGCCGCCGCTGATCCTGATCCACGGCTTCAGTTCGATCTGCCACATCCCGGCAAAAAGGATCCGCGGGTTCTCCGGGTCGAGAACGATGTCGGAAGCGCCTGTGTTCTCATCCACAAAAAGCACATGCTGCCAGGTCTTACCCCCGTCGGTGGTCATGTAAACGCCTCTTTCTTTCTGCGGCGTATAGCATGTGCCTACAGCCGCCACCCAGACGATATCGGGGTCTTTGGGGTGGACGACAATGCGGCTGATGCGGCCGGTCTTGTCGAGGCCCAGGTGCTGCCAGGTGGCGCCGCCGTCGGTCGACCGCCATACGCCGTCGCCGAGAGAGATGTTGGAGCGGAGGAAGCTCTCACCCGTGCCGGCATAGATCACCTGCGGGTCGGAGGGAGCCACGGCCAGGGCGCCGATGGAATGTACCGGCTTGTCGTCAAAAAGAGGTTTCCAGTTCAGTCCGCCGTCGACAGTCTTCCAGATACCACCCGAGGCAGCACCCACGTAATAGACCATCGGGTTGCCCGGGATACCGGCGGCCGCAATGATGCGGTTGCCCACAGGTCCTATGTGCCGGAAACGGAGCTGCTTCATCTGCGGCAGCGTGACCTCCTGGGCGCCGGCCGGCATGGCTGTCAGGAAGAAAAAGAGAACCGGAAGGAGTACGGTAAAACGTGTCCTTCTGAAGAGAGAACGGGAAGTTTTCATAAGAAGTGAATTAGAGCGTTGTTATAGATAAATTTGGTGAAGACAAGGTAGTAAAAATTCTTCTCCTTCGGGGGGGGGTGGCTCAGCGTTTTTTCGCTGTCAGGCAGTATTTCTTCCACAATTCCCGTGAGGGAGCATGACCCAGGCTGTCGGCCTTCTGCCAGTCGCGGCAGGCTCCCTTCAGATCGTTCAGGTGAAAATATTTCAGCACCCCGCGGTTGAACAATGCCTCCCTATTCTTCGGGTCGAGCTGCAGGGCCCGTGAGAAATCGGAAAGAGCACTTTGATAGTTTTTAAGCTCTTTTTTACAAAGACCCCGGTGGTTCCAGGCGGTAGCGTTGTCCGGGTCGATCTTCACAGCCCTGTTAAAATCCTCCAGGGCTTCCCGGTATTTTCCTTCTTTCATTTTTGCATATCCCCGCAGGGTCAGGGAGCCTACATCACTGTCATTGTTTTGCAGTACTTTATCAAAACATTTTATAGCTGCACTGTAATCACTGTCCATCAGGAGCGTGACCCCCAGCGAATAGTAGATGTCCGGGCTCTGGGCCGGGAGAACCCCGGGAAAAAGGGCCAGTATCACTGCCACTATGGATACCTTGATCATGCAGCTAAATTATCAATATTTTATGAATATTGTCAGTTGTGAAGGACCTAAAAGTCACAAGATCTGAAAATCCTGAAAAGTTGCATGGCGCCGGGAACCCGAAATGCAAAGCTCGAAGCTCCCCGTCCGAACGCCTGCCTGCCGGCTGGCAGGGACGTTCATCCGGGCGGGCAAGAACCAAGAGGCAAGAACCAAGAGACAAGAAAGATGAGCCGGGACATTATGTCAGGAAAGGCTTCACGCAATGTACGCAAAGTGAAACGCAAAACCTACAGAAAATTGTTCGACAGAATAAGGCAAAAATAAGCTATAAATTACTACTTAATTTCGTGACCGAAGGGAGCAAATTACACGAACGAAGCGAGTAAATTTCAACCTAATTTCATACCGATCCGTCGGGACTAATTACGCTAGCGTCAGCAAGCTAATGACCACCGACAAATTTACATCTTGTAACCCGTAACCCGCAACCCGCAACTCACAACTCGATACTCGATACTCGCAACTCGCAATGCCGCAAATGCCGTCAGCATTTGCGAGCATCCTCGCAACTCTAAAGGATCGAAGATCTTAAGAGTTGCGGGACCCGATACTCGTAACTCAAAACCCGTAACTCCCAACTTTCCTTCCGTTTTTCCTCTCTTTTGATTATATTCGCATACAAACCATACGACGATGAAAAAACTACCGATCTTCCTATTGTCCTTTCTTTTGTTTTTTATGGCCGGGTGTAAGAACAACTCCAACGAGGTTGTGGTCTATACCAGTGTCGACCAGGTTTTTTCCGAGCCCGTCCTGAAGCGTTTTGAGAAGGAGACGGGCATAAAGGTCAATGCGGTGTACGATACCGAAGAGACCAAATCGACGGGTGTGCTGAACCGCCTGCTGGCGGAGAAAGACAATCCGCAGTGTGATGTTTTCTGGAGCGGCGATCCGGTGCGGACGATCGTATTGAAAAGACGGGGGGTGACCGCACCTTATGTTTCACCGCAGGCTCAGGGTATTGATCCTGTCTTCAGGGATCCTGATGGCGACTGGACCGGCTTCTCGGCCCGTGCCCGTGTGTTGTTGTACAACAAGAACATGCTGCAGGGTGATGATATCCCCCGTTCCATCTTTGATCTTACCAAAGAAAAATACAAAGAGCAGGTGGCCCTGGCCAATCCCCTTTTCGGGACCACCACCTTCCACATGGCTGCCCTTTTCACGGTACTGGGAGATGAGAAAGCCCGGCAGTTCCTTGCAGCTTTGAAAGAGAACGGACTGGTGCTGGCTTCCAGCAACGGGGATGTAAAAAAACGTGTGGCGCAGGGCGAGGTGGCCTGCGGCATCACGGATACCGATGATGCTTTTGAGGCCATGAAGGAAGGGGATCCGGTGGGTATCGTCTTCCTCGACCAGGAGGGGATAGGCACCCTCATCATCCCCAATACGGTCAATCTGATCAAAGGGGCGCCCCATCCCGGCAACGGGAAAAAGCTGATCGATTATCTGCTGCGGCCTGAGACCGAGGCGCTGCTGGCGCGCTCCTGTGCCCAGATGCCGCTGCACAAGGGTGTGAAGGTGCCGGAGGATGTGCCCTCCCTGGATAATATCGTGCCGATGAAGATCGATTATGAAAAAACAGCCCAAAAGCTGGAAGAGATCCAAAGCTATCTGAAAACATGGACAAAGCAGTAAAACATCCGGTGTATGCTATTGTTTTCCTGCTCTTCATCATCCTGGTGGTGATCCCGGTATTGTACACCCTTTTTTTCGCTTTTTTTACGGGCGAGCCCTTGTCCCAAAAGCTGGCCTCCATGGACCGTGATACCTGGGCATTGCTGGGGGGCAGCATCCTGCTGGCCGCTTCTGTGGCTTTCCTGTCCACCCTCGCCGGGTTGATCCTGGGTTTTTTCCTGTACAGGACCGCGCTGCCCTTCCGGGGCTTCTTCCGGCTGGTACTACTGATCCCCTTGTTCCTCTCTCCCTATATCCTGGCGGTGGCCTGGCGGGATCTCTTTTTTGTGATCTTTCATGATACCGCGCTCATCTCTTCGTATGGAGGTGCGATCCTGGTGCTGACCACCGTATACACGCCCCTGGCCCTTCTCATCACCGGCAATGCACTGGCCGGTATCCATGCCGGGATGGAAGAGAGCGGCCTGCTGCTGACCTCTCCCGGCAGGATGGTCCGCAGGATCACCTTTCCCCTCATCAGACCTGCTGTCTTCAGCTCTTTTATCCTGATATTCGTTTTCAGTATCAGCGAGTTCTCTGTACCCTCATTCCTGGGGATACGGGTCTTTACCACAGAGATCTTTACCCAGTTCTCCGCCTTTTACAATACCTCCCTGGCCATCCTGCAGTCTTTCCTGCTGATCCTGGTCTGTATCCTTCTTTTGCTGGCAGAAGGACATTATATCTCCGATGCGCCTTTTTTCTCTGTCAGCAGCCGGGGCAGCAGAACCATGATCTTCAGGGGCAGGCGCCTGGTCCGTACCGGCTTACCGGTGGTGGCAGGGTGGTTCTTCCTGACGGTGGTGGCGCCTCTGCTGATCTTGTCCTTTCAGGCTTTCAGGGGAGGGACGGGCCGGTTTTTCCAGGCTTTCAGCCTGTTAAAGAGCACTTTTCTGCATTCCGTCGTTCTGGCGCTGGCCGGAGGGTTACTGATCGTTTTCACCGGGCTGGTGGCCGCCTGGTACCGCCGCGGCGATCCTCGCATGAAGAGAGGCCGGTTCTTCGACTGGCTGCTCCTGCTCATCTTTGCCATCCCCTCGACGGTCTTCGGCATCAGCCTCATCAAGTTCTACAATCATCCCGGTCTGGGTTTTATCTATGCGGGGTCTGCCATCATCCTGATCGGTTATGCCGGCAAGTTCTCCTTCATCTCGGCTCGTATCACCGGCAATGCGCTGCGTCAGATCCCGGCCTCGCTGGAGGAGGCTGCCCTGATCGCCGGCGTGCGGCCGGCCTCACGCATCCTGAAGATCAGTATCCCGCTCATCCTGCCGGCCCTGGCTGTCTCGTTCCTGGTGGGGTTCATCTTCTCCCTGGGCGAGCTGGGGACGACCATCATGGTCTATCCGCCGGGCACGGAGATCATGCCGGTGAAGGTGTTCACCATCATGGCCAACGCCCCGCAGGCCCTCACCAGCTCGATGACGCTGATCGTCTTTCTGGTGACCCTCCTGCTGGTCACCGCTTTTTATTTCCTGATCAAACCCCTCATGATCCGTTACCGGTATGCAGGCTATTGAACTGACACATATCACCCATGCTTATGATGAGCCGCCGGTGCTGGAGGATTTTTCACTCACTTTCGGCACCGGGCAGCTGAGCTGCCTCCTGGGTGGATCGGGATGCGGGAAGACCACCCTGCTGCGTATCATCGCGGGGCTGGAGACACCCCGGGAGGGAGAGGTGAGGATAGAGGGCCGGCCGGTGACGGCAGGAGGACGCCTCCTGGTGCCTCCCCACCGCAGGAACGTGGGTTTCATCTTTCAGGACCTGGCCCTGTGGCCCCATTTTACGGTGTATGGCAACATTGCTTTTGCGCTGAAAGAAAGAAAAGAGAAGGATGTGAAGAAGCAGGTGTTCGATATGCTAGACTTCTTCGGCCTGCAGGACCATGCGGAGAAATATCCTCACCAGCTCTCCGGAGGAC
>JALVJE010000273.1 GCA_027028505.1 Bacteroidales bacterium | reverse complement strand
ATAGAATATACCAAGGGATCAATGAAATCAATGAAGAGCCGGTAGTATTCAAATGGAAATACAAAATGGAGGATTTATCTGATGTATGACATACCATTTACAGAACGCACTACTAGGTCAGGGGCACCGTATGCCGCAGCTGCGGCATACGAGTGTGCTCGTCCCTTCGGGACGGCATTCAAATCCCCTAGTCTCCACACTCGCCCGCCGAAGTCCCGGTAACCGGGAGGAAGGCGGGCTTTTTTATTACCCCATGTAAATAAAGAAATTAACTCGCTGTGCTCGTGAAATTAAGTAGAAATTAGTTCGCTGCGCTCACGAAATTAACTCGCTATCGCTCACGAAATTAGCAACCTACGGTTGCGAAATTTGCTCACTACGTTCGCGAAATTAAGTGGAAATTATGGTGCAGGGTGCAAGTTGCAAGTTGCAGGGTGCTGGGGGAGGAAGCTTGAAGCTCGATGCTCGATGCTCGAAGGATCAGCAAATTTCTCTTTATCGCCTCATCGCATAATCTCTTCATCTCTTCATCGCTACCTACTCCTTACTCCCTACTCTTTACTTTTTTCTTAGTGTTCATTAAATGGTCCTCTGTTTAAAGCTTTCTTTCATTACGGGGAATCCGGGAGAAATGTGTCTTTCAGATGCACATTTATACTCTTGGAAGATCTTTGGCCTGTCTTTCCGTAATTCTGGCTTGTTTTTTGTAAATTTATTGCGGTTCCAATCCTCATTAAATATTAAAGATCATGAAAACAAAAGTCCATTTTATATTGACAGCCTTTTTACTGTTTTCCTGGCCGGTGTTCCTTTCGGGCGAAGGGATCAGTGTGCCTACCAGGGTCGGCCATGTCACCGTCTTTCTCAAGGGAGCGGAGATCACGCGGAACGGCTCAGTTGATCTTACTCCCGGGATGCATGAGCTGGTCTTCCGGGGGCTGGCCTCCGACATCCGGGAGAACAGTGTCCGGGTGGAAGGGAAAGGCGATCTGACCATCCTGTCGGTCAGAGCGCGTGCCAATTATCTGGTCGATAACAAAGCAAATCCCGAATGGGTTGCTCTGAACAAGAAACGGCAGGCTCTGATCCGGCAAAAAGAAGCTTTATCTGTGCAGAAGAAGGTACTGGAAAGTGAGGAGGTCATCCTCGGGAACAACCAGAGCGTAGCCGGTCAGAACGGTCTGAACATCACCACCCTCGATAATGCCCTGACCTATTTCACGAAGAAGATGACGGCCATCAAGACGAAACAACTGGAGACGGACCGGAAAATGAAAGAGCTGGATGAAAAGATCGGAAAGATCCTCCAACAGATGGACCAGCTGGTCAGCCGGCAGAAAAAAGCCTCCGGTGAGGTGGTGGTGGCCGTGAACGTGAACAAGCCGGGCAAAGCCTCCTTTAAGATCAGTTATTATACGGCCGGGGCTTCCTGGAGGCCGGGATATGATGTACGGGTGGCAGATGTCAACAAGGATGTGGAGATCAGCCTCAAGGCATATGTCAAACAGACTACCGGCGAAGCCTGGAACAAGATCCCCCTTACCCTCTCCACAGGCAATCCTTCGCTGGGGGGCAACAAGCCGGAGCTGAGTCCCTGGTATCTGGACTTTTCTGCGCCGGTGAGATATTACATGGCCCCTAAAACCCGGACAAAAACAGCGCAGGTAGAGGCGATGGCGGCGCCGGTACAACAACTGGATGAGGTGGTGAGAACGTATCAGGGGATGATCACCACGCAATATGATATCACCCTGCCCTTTACCATTTACCCGGAGAACAGGGAGCAGGCGCTCACGATCCGGAAGATCTCGCTGCCGGCAGAATATGCTTATTATGTGGTTCCTAAAAAAAGCAGGGATGCCTTCCTGGTCGCTTCCGTGACCGGTTGGAAAAAATATGATCTGCTTCCCGGCAGGATGAACCTTTTCCTTGAAGGCATGTTCGTGGGGACCTCCTATCTGGATGCCTCCCTTCCGGTGGATACCCTGCAGCTCACCCTGGGCAGGGACCGGGGTATCAAAGTGGAGCGGAAAAAGATCGAGGACCTGACCCGCAAAAAGACCATAGGGGGCAGTATCATCGAAAACCACGGCTGGCAGATCACGGTGATGAACACGAAGAAAGCACCGGTGCACCTCATCATTGAAGATCAGATCCCCGTCTCCAAACAAAAGGACATTGTCGTCGAGCCGGTGGAACTTTCGGGAGCACGCCTGGATAAGGTCACAGGGAAATGTACCTGGGATATGGAACTGCCCCCGGACGGATCACGCTCCTTCCTCCTGAAATACACGGTAAAATATCCGAAGAACAAGACCGTGTACGGGGAGTGATCATGGGATGGTTTTTGCCTTCCTTCTTTTTATGGCCAGGCAGTAATCGCCTGTGCCCAGGGAATCCGTCTGTAAATATCCGGTGAGGAGATTGCCTTTGATCGTTGCGGGGATCTTGTGCCACGGCGCCGGCAGGTCCGGACGGTGGAGCAGCAACAGACTGTCTCCCGGCTGCGGCGAGGTCAGGGTGTCCAGATAACCCCTGCGCATCGAGTGGGTGAAATTGTAATAGAAGGAGCCCTGCCAGTTCGCATGCACGGGAAGGATCCCCTCAACGCTCCAGTATCTGGCGGCGGAGATCTCCAGATCCCGGGGGACAGAGGCAGTGTGCTCCGGTCCGATCCAGTGATGCACGACACGGAGATAGGCTGAGTCGCTGATCTCAGAGACCTGCAGTGAGAAGAAACAGTTATCGAATGTAACGGACCCCGGATGGCGGATGATGTGATGGTCCGAGGTGGTCGCGTCCTGGACAAAATGCCCGGTGTTGATCATCACAGCCGCAGGAGGGAAAGAGGTGATCAGGGACCTGCGTTGCCGCGGGCCCGAGATCGATACTGTGAACCTGTGCTCCTGCCACATGTCATCCAGCAGGGTGACCTCCACGGGCACATCAATGGCATAGGCTTTCCGGCCTTTCAGCCGTTGCCGGAGAAACAACCCGGTGATATAATCATCGCGGTCCCGGATCACCATCAGGCTGTCTATGCTGAAATGGGGGAACCCGGGGGTATAGACCCACGTATTAAAGAAGTCCTGTAAGTTCCGGTGGGTGACCCGCGTGAGGAAATGCTCAAACTCCTCCGTGGAGATATTTTTAAAAGAATATTCCCCGAAGTATATCTTCATGGCATCAAAAAAATCCTCGTCACCCAGGTAATTACGCAGGGTGCTGATGACGTCGGCCCCTTTTTTATAAACGGTGGTGCCGTAAGTGATCTCTTCGGGGATGTTGGCCAGGGCGTGGTATCCGTCATCGGTAATATGGGCATACTGCAGGACCCTTTTGTGATTGGCGGAGATATACTTTGTGTAAGCCTCCTCTCCCCGGCTGTATTCCAGGTAAAGGGCCTCACAGTAGGTAGCCCATCCTTCGTTGAGCCACATGTCGCCGGCGCTCTTACAGGTGACCAGGTTGCCGAACCAGCTGTGGGAGAACTCATGGGCCAGCAGGAGGTCATGATCATGGGTCCCGTCGACGACATTGTCCGGGATGGAGATACAGGTGGCATGTTCCATGGCCCCATGGGGGAAAGGGACCTCTGCATATCCGATCTTCTCCCATGGATAGGGACCGAAGAGATCTTCATAGATCGTGAGGTATTGCTGTACATGCGAGAAAGAGATCTTCGCTTTCTCCCGGTTCTCCGGCCTCACAAAATACTGGGTGGGGATCAGGCCGTTCTTTCCCCTGAGGCTGTCGTTGAGGACAGCGTAACGGGATACGGCCACGGAGGAGAGATAGGTGGAGATGGGAGAGGAGAGGTTCCAGTGGAAGGTGCGGGTATGGCCGGCATTGGGGATGATGGCCTGCAACGTGCCCGGGCAGGCAGCGGTCAGCGTATCGGGAACGGTAATGAAATAATCATACGTGGCCTTGTCCGTAAAATTGTCGCGACAGGGGAACCACGCCCTGCCGAAAGGATGGGGGACAACGTTCATCCCCACGCCCATGTTGAAGGCCGTATGTTGCACAAAATAGAACCCGCCCCACCGGGGATCCCGGGCCGGATGACCGTGATAAAAGAGGGTCAGCAGGATGGTACTTTCCCTGTCCGCTACCTCCGGCAGAAAAACGACCACAGCATTGCCGGGGCCGGCAGTGTAACGCACCCGCTCTTCGTCGATCCAGACCGAATCCACGACCAGGGGCGGCTCCAGCATCAGTGGGACGGTATGTACCGAATCCAGAAGGGTATAAGCCTGCAGGTCTGCGATGCCGTGGATCTGCCGGCTCTTCAGGTCGGTGATCCTGAGGTTCAGGGTGTAATGAAGGATATCGATGGAGTCGGCAGGGGTAGCAGAGGATCTTTTTGGCTCTGCGGGGCTCCGGGCTGAGAGAAGAAAAAAAGAGACGACCAGGGGCATGACCATCCCGGCAATAAGCCTCCCAAGCCGTCTTTGTCTGAACATTCTATGAGGTTAAAATATTTTCCGGAGCTAATGTGCTTAATTGTAAACACTGAATTTTTTTTCCCTGAGCGTCTCTATGAGCGATTCAAAGATAAGCCGCCCGTCGGTATTGCCCAGCAGATCGTCCGAAGCCCTCTCGGGATGGGGCATCATGCCGAAAACGTTCTTGGTCTCATTACATACCCCCGCGATGTTGTCCATGGAACCGTTGGGGTTGTATTCCTCCGAGATAACCCCGTCTTTCCCGCAATAACGGAAAAGGATCTGGTCGTTTTGCCGGATGCGGGCGATCTCCTCTTCGGGAGCGTAATAGCGTCCTTCCCCGTGAGCTATGGGGATCTTCAAAGGCTTGTCCTTTTCCAGACGGGCCGTAAGAGGTGTCTTTGTATTGTCAGGGACGATGTATACATTCTTGCAGATGAACTTCTGGTTGGCGTTGGGTAACAAGGCCCCCGGCAGAAGTCCTGCCTCACAGAGGATCTGGAACCCGTTGCATATGCCCAGTACATAACCACCCCGCTTGGCAAAACGGATCACCTCGCTCATGATGGGAGAATAACGGGCGATGGCCCCCGACCGGAGATAATCGCCATAGGAGAACCCTCCGGGCAGGACGATGACATCCACATCCCCGATACTGGTCTCTTTGTGCCACAGCTCTGTTACATCCTGTTCCAGAACGTCACGCAATACATAAACGGTATCCATATCACAATTGGATCCCGGAAAAATAACCACACCGAATTTCATGATCCAAGATTTTTACATCGTTTCAAAGTTATTTATTTTTCTCATGTGCATCAAAAATATTTTCTGTCAGGGAGATAAATCTCGTGGATTTTGTAAATTTAAACCCGGAATTTGCAACAAAATATGTAGGGGCACAAAATCTTGTGCCCCTACATAAATTGGGCAAAAAAAGATGATACATTTATATCAGATCCATCATGAAACGTATCTTGAAATATCTGGGCTGGTTTGTGCTGGCCATCGTAGTGTTTTTCGGGGTTTTCCTCCTCTATGCTACTCTGACAGATTATAAGCCTCCGGAGCAGATCGTCGTGTACCGGTCGGATCATCCGGACACCCTGGCTGTACCGGATACGTTATCAGCGATGACGTGGAACATTGGGTACTGTGGCTTGGGAAAGGAGATGGATTTCTTTTATGACGGTGGCAAACAGGTGCGTGCCAGCCGTGAGAATACGATGAAATACCTGAACGGGGTGAAGAGGTTCCTGATGGCCAATGATACCCTCGATTTTATTCTGTTGGAGGAGGTAGACTTTCATTCCAAACGCACCTATTTCATGAATGAGCTGGATACTTTCAAAAAATGTCTTCCTGCCTACAAAGCGTTTTCAGCACTCAACTACAATGTCAGTTTTGTGCCGGTGCCGGTCACCGAGCCTATGGGCAAAGTGAAGTCGGGGCTGGTCCTTTTCTCCCGGTATGAACCGGTGCTGGTGGAGCGGCGGGATTTTCCGGGGCAGTATGACTGGCCTACACGGCTCTTTATGCTGGATCGCTGTTTTATGGTGGCACATTATCTCCTCAGAGACGGGAAGGAACTGCAGGTGATCACCACCCACAACTCGGCTTTTGACGGGGGAGAGCTGAAAAAGGAAGAGATGGCCTATCTGAAAAATTATCTGCTCACCGAATCGAAGAAGGGTAACAGGATCATCGTGGGTGGCGACTGGAACCAGAACCCTCCGGCCTTTGACGACAGCGAGTTCAATAAAAGATCCGGTTATGAAAATTTCGTGGCCCGGGCGATCCCGGAGGATTTTATGCCGGCCGGCTGGCAATGGGCTGCCGACACTACAGTGATGACCAACCGGGCCAACCTCACACCTTATCAGCCGGGGAAGACCCCCACGACGCTGCTAGATTTTTTTCTGCTCTCGCCGGGGACGGAAGCCCTCCATGTCAAAGGGATCGACCTGGGGTTTGAATACAGCGACCACCAGCCGGTGACCCTCCTCTTCCGCTACTGAGAGGGTCCGAAATAGAAAGGGGCGATTGGGGTGGTATTTTTTCTTTTCCTTCCGATTGCGTATATTGGTTTGCCATTTTTCTTAATTTCCTCACAGCATGAGTGAAGAGATCCTGCGGGCCCTGATGCAGTTGTTCGCGCTGATCGTCAAACAGGACGAAGGGGTGCAGGAGAAGGAGTATCATTTTGTCAAACAGTTTCTGAACACACAGTTGGGAGAGGATTCGGCAGGAGAATACCTGAAATTATTTGAGGATTTTGCCGAGATCGATCCCGAACATATTGGCAAGACAAAACCTCTGCGGGCCCCGACGGTGAAAGATTCTGTTCGTATCTTCAGTATCTGCAAGAAGATCAACAAGACGCTGAACCGCGAGCAGAAAGTCGTGGTGCTGCTGCGTCTTTTCGAACTGCTCAACAGCGCGGGTAAGTTCACACCCCAGCGGATGAACATCGTGAACACGGTGGCGGAAGTGTTCCGCATACCCCAGGAGGTATGCACCAACATGGAGTACTTCATCCGTTACAGTGACCCGGAAAAGCTGGACCGGGAGGATATCTTCATCCTGGGCGGTGAACAATACGTGCTCATGAAGGGACAGTTCCGGTACCGCGGATCGCTGGGAGGATGCGTCTGTTTCCTCCATGTGCCGGAGGTGGAGCTGTATTTCCTGAAACATTCCTGCGAAGGGGATGTCTATCTGAACGGCCTTCCGGTGAAAAAAAATGTGCCTTTGCTCTTTGCTCCGGGCAGCAGCCTGCATCTGCCTCATGGCAAACCGGTCTATTACAGCGACGTGTCGGCCCATTTTCTGCGTGACCGGAATATCGTGCCCGTCTCCTTTGAAGTGGAGCATGTATCCTACCGTTTTAAAAACGGGGCTTATGGGGTCAGGGAGGTATCCTTTGAGGAAAGCCACGGCAAACTGATCGGGATCATGGGTGCAAGTGGCGCCGGGAAAACAACCCTGATGAAAGTCCTCAGCGGCACCCTGAGACCTTCAGAGGGCAAGGTGACCATCAACGGCTATGATCTTTACGAAGATGCAAAACAGCTTAAAGGGGTCATCGGATATATCCCCCAGGAAGATGTGCTGATCGAGGAGCTGACCGTATACCGTAACCTCTGGTTCAATGCCCGTCTCTGTTTCAGGGATATGCCCGGGGAAGAACTGGAGAAGATGGTGGAGAAAGTGCTGAAAGACCTGGACCTATACGCTGTAAAAGACCTCAAGGTAGGATCTCCCAAAATGAACATCATCAGCGGGGGACAGCGGAAAAGGCTGAACATAGCGCTGGAGATCATCCGGGAGCCTTCCATCCTTTTTCTGGACGAACCTACCTCGGGCCTCTCTTCCCGCGACTCGGAAAATGTGATGGACCTCCTTAAAGATCTGGCCCTGAAAGGGAAGCTGATCTTTGTGAATATCCATCAGCCCTCCTCGGACATATACAAAATGTTCGACAATGTGCTGATCCTGGATATTGGAGGATACCTGGTGTGGTATGGCAATCCCATAGAGGCGGTCACTTATTTCAAACGGCTGGATGCCCAGATAAAAAGTGATGTGGGCGAATGTCCGGTGTGCGGTAACGTTAACGCAGAGATCATATTTAATATTCTGGATGCCCGAGTGGTGGATGAATATGGACATTATACGGAGAAGCGGAAGATCCGGCCCGAACGGTGGGCTGAATTTTTCAGGGAGAAGATCAGACTGCCTGTAATACAGAAGATCACAGTGTCTCCTGCCTCATCTCTGAAAGTTCCGGGAAAGCTGAAACAGTTCTTCATCTTTCTGCAACGGGATATCCTGAGCAAGATGTCCAACAAACAATATGTGTTGCTGAATCTTCTTGTCTCCCCTGTACTGGCGTTCATCCTTTCCTATATCATCCGTTATATTGCCGATCCCCGCTCGAACCTGTACATATACCGGGAGAATGACAACATCCCGGTGTATATCTTCATGGCGCTGATCGTGGCTCTTTTTCTGGGGATGATCATCAGTGCCGAAGAGATCTTCAAAGACCGCAAGATCCTGGAGCGGGAACGTTACCTGAACCTGGGCAGAGGAAGTTACCTGTTATCCAAGATAGCGGTGCTGTTCCTGATCTCTGCCCTGCAGTCCGCGATCTTTGTGGCCATAGGCAACAGTATCCTGGAGATACGGGGTATGTTCCTTTATTACTGGCTGGCCCTTTTTACGACAGCAGCCGTGGCCAATCTCCTGGGATTGATCATTTCCGCCTCGTTCAATTCGGCCATAACCATCTATATCGTGGTGCCCGTGCTCATCATCCCCATGATGGTGCTCAGCGGGGCCATGTTCAGTTTCGAAAAGCTGAACCGTACGGTCAGCAGTGTGGATAAAGTGCCGCTCATTGCCGAGGTAATGCCAACCCGATGGACCTATGAGGCCCTGATGGTGCATCAGTTCAAGGACAACAAGTACGAAAAGATCTTTTATAAGCTGGAAAAAAAGGAGAGCCAGGCCGATTTTCAGCAGGTGTATCGGATCCCAAAACTGAGGGATGCCCTCAACACAACGATCACTCTCTACAATGAAGGGAAACTGTCGGAAGAGGTGCCGGGAAAAACTGTTCTGCTGAGGAACGAGATCGAAAAAGAGAACAGGATCAACCCCGGGGTGAAATTCGAGGAGGCTGGCAGGATCGATCCGGAGCATTTTGACAGCGACCTGGCCCATACGCTGAGCAACTATCTGGACCATCTGGATGCTTATTACAACGAGCAGTTGCTGAAGGCCAACCACAAAAAACAGCGGATCCTGGAATATATGCTGGAGACCGATCCGGCCCGTTACAAGAGGCTGAAGGACCATTATTACAATGAAAGCCTGGCCGATATTGTCCTGAAGGTGTACGAGCGCAACCGGATCCTGGAGTATCGCGACCATCTCATTCAGAACTATCATCCCATTTATGAAGACCCGGATACCGGCCACTGGCTGGGGATCAGGACCCACTTTTATGCTCCCCGGAAATATTTTGCCGGACACTTTTATGATACTTATATTTTCAATATTATTATGGTATGGATCATGATCGTCCTGCTTTACATCCTTCTCTATTTTGATGTGGTAAAAAAGGTGATCTATATCACCGGAAACCGGTCGTTCAAAACAGGTTAGTTTGATTTTACAGGTTAGTTTGTGTACATTTAGATTCCAAATCTTTTAAAATAAGAAAGATGAGATCATTGTTAGCCCTGATCCTGACCTCAGCCTTACTATTACTGTTTTCCTGTCACGGGGGCGGGAAACAAAAGAAAGACCAGGACACCTTTACCATTCCGGATTCCGTAATGAACGACCAGCCCTCCATGCTTGAAGAAGAGGTGACGGGGGAAATTATTGAGAATCTGGCCTCTCCCGTGGAGATCGCGGATCTGTTGAACCGCCTTTCCATCCCGTTCTCGACGAAATACCTTTATCCTGCCGGAAAGGTGTCCGGTCTGGCCACAGATGTACAGAAAGCCTATGGCCTGGGCCTCTATGGGGCCGACCTGGGGTATCAGGCCATGTATGGCAAGAACACCCAGATCCTGGACTATATCTCCAATATAAAAGATCTTTCCGAGGATCTGAAGATCGGGCAGTTCTTCGACTTCAAAACCCTGAAGAGATTATCGTCCAGCAAGTCCAATCTTGATTCGCTGATGTTCCTGGCCGTCCGGAGCTTCAATGATATTGACAAATACCTGCGGCAGCAGCACAGGGGCGAGATCAGCGCCATGATCATAACGGGATTGTGGACCGAGGGCATGTACCTCGCCACACAGGTGCAGCAGGACCATCCCAAACCCGAGCTAAAAGAGCGGATCGGGGAACAGAAACTCATCCTGGAAGACCTGTTCACGCTCCTCAACAGATATCAGGATAACAAAGAGATCGGTAAACTGCTGAAAAAAATGGGCCCCCTGAAAGAAATGTACAGCCAGGTGAAGATAACCGTTACCCCCGGCGAGCCCGAAACGGTGGAGAAAGACGGCCGGCTGGTGATCATCCAGCATGAGGAGAGCAAAGTGGAATATTCCGATGCGTTGATGGATAAGATCATCGGGGAATTCAAAGACCTGCGGAACGGTATCCTTGGTAAATGATTTTTTTGATTTTATCAAATTACAGAATGAAAAAGTGAGGATAATCCAAGAAATTATTATATTTGTTTGGATAAATACCTATTTATGAGAGGTTCAAATTATAAGATCTACCTGCTCGGTGTCCTTTTACTTGCCTTGTTCTCAGGGGGAATAGTACAGGGACAAGAGCAGGATAAGCTGGTGAGCCTTTGCGTGCGGGAGAGCGGGGATGATGCGGCTTACCTGAAGGATTATGTGGTCAAATTGCCGAAAGCCACTTCCAAAGACAAGGTCCCTGTGGCCAAACATACACTGATCCTGGTCAAGAACACCCATTACCGGTTTACGGTCTGTAATTCGGAAAAATATCCGGGCAAAGGGATCATCAAGATCTATGATACCAAAGGCCTGATCGCCTCTAATTATAATAAGGAGAAGGACAAGATATACAACTCCATCGATTTCATCTGCAAAAAAACCGGTCCTTATACCGTCTTCATCTCCTTTAAGGACGGCGAGCAGGGCATGGCGGTGAGTATCCTGTCTTATGTGAAAAAGTAAAAGGAAAGAGGTTCACAGTTCACAGTTCATAGTTCACAGTTCACAGTTCATAGTTCATAGTTCATAGTTCTTCCCCCTTCGAGCATCGAGCATCGAACTTCGAGCTTACCCCACCATTCCAACCACGAACAACGCAACAAACCCGGCAAAATAAAGATCGAACAGGATTCTTTTCCAGAGGTTGGCTTTTTCGCTGGCAAAGTAAAAGGCGAAAAGGAATGATAAAGGAATAGCCAGGAAAGCGAAGAAGGAGATCCAGCAGCTTCTGAACTGTAGCATAAGGAGAATGGTCAGGAGGGCTGTCCAGAAAAAGATCATATTGAACTTCCGCGAACGTGTTTTCATGGTCGAGAGGGAGAGAAAAGTAAAAACGGAGGCCGCCAGGATGAGAACCGCCAGATAGAGCAGAAAGATCAGCACTGCGGTGCCGGGCTGGTATGCCTGCCATTCCGCAGAAAAGCCGGCCAGGGCCTGCTGAAAGAGCACAGCAGGGTCATTGTCGAGGAGAAAACCAACGCCGAAATAGAGAAACCAGGGGGTGAGGAACCCCAGGAACGATGCCAGCCATTCCCGGATATAAAAAGGCCGCAGCGACAACAGGGCGATCCAGATCACGACCATAAAGACACTGCTTTTCAGGGATACGAGCGAAACGACCCCTGTCCAGAAAGATGCCATGAAAAAAGAAAAATCCCTTTTGTTGTTCCGGTAGGTCCGGAACACCAGATGGAGGATGATCACCAGGAAAGGCAGGGTGAGGGTCAGGTTGTTGATCTCTGCCAGTCCTGCCAGGGGAGAGGTGAGGGTCAGGAAGAAAAAGAGGGGCAGGAGGGTTCTTGTCCGCAGGAAGAGATAGCGATGGTTGAGGGCTACCAGCAGGTAACCGGTGAGCAACCATAAGACGAAGGCCAGCAGTGCGGGCAGAGGACCCCGGAGGTGTGTCAGAGACTCCAGGTAAGGGGTGGCCGGAGCGGTGACGAAGGTGATCCTCTGCGGGAAGGTCTCCGGCAAAAGGAAAGCCGGCAGCCAGAAGAGAAGTACCGGCAGAAAAACACGGACGATCTGTCCGGGATGATATCCCTGGTAGGCTTTTAACATAGACAATGCTTCATACGAGATCGAAGCCGATATCTTTCCTGTAGTATTTTTTCTCAAAGTCGATCTTCTCAGCCAACTCGTACGAACGGGCGAGGGCTTCCTGCATGTCCTTTCCGTAAGAGCTGACGGCCAGCACGCGGCCGCCGGCAGTGACGATCTTGCCGTCCTGCTCTTTTGTGCCGGCATGGAAGAGGATGGAATGCTCCGGGATCTCTGCGGGGAAAGTGATCTCTTTGCCTTTCTCATAGGATCCCGGATAGCCTCCGGAGACCAGCATGACCGTGGCCACGCTCCCGGCGGTGACCCTTACCTCCTGGGCCTCCAGGTTGCCGGTGGCCAGCGCCTGGAACAAAGGTACGATATCCTGATCGATGCGGGGGATGACCACCTCGGCTTCGGGATCGCCCAGGCGGACATTGTACTCAATGACATAAGGATCCCCTTTTATATTCATCAGCCCGAAATAGATGAATCCCCGGTAGATGATCTTCCTGCTGTGCAGCCCTTCGATGGTGGGGCGGATGATGCGTTCTTCCACTTTCTTCAGAAAATCCCCGTCAGCAAAGGGCACCGGCGAGACCGCTCCCATACCGCCGGTATTGAGACCGGTATCCCCTTCGCCCACGCGTTTGTAGTCCTTGGCCTCGGGGAGCAGCAGGTAAGAGGTGCCGTCCGTGAGTACGAAGACCGAGCATTCGATGCCGTCGAGGTACTCTTCGATGACCACCGTCCTGCCGGCCTCACCGAACTTACCCCTGAACATATCGTTCAGGGCCTTTACGGCCTGATCATACTCCTCGAGAATGAGGACTCCTTTCCCTGCGGCCAGCCCGTCGGCTTTCAGTACATAAGGAGGCTCAAGTTCTTTCAGGAAGGCTTTGGCCTGCTCCAGGGTCTCTTTATCAAAAGAACGGTGACGGGCCGTGGGGATATCGTTCTCTTCCATAAAAGATTTGGCAAAAGCTTTGCTGCCCTCGAGGAGAGCTCCCTCGCGCGAAGGACCTATGATGAAAAGACCCGAGAAACGGTACTGGCTGCGGAAATAGTCATAGATACCTTTCACCAGGGGCACCTCCGGCCCGATCACCAGCATGTGTATGTCACGGTCAAGGATGAATTTTTCGATGGCGGGGAAATCCTCTGCATTGAGCGATACGTTGGTACCCACCATGGCCGTGCCGGCATTCCCCGGCGCAATGAACAGATCGTCCGTCAGAGGACTCTGTGCGATCTTCCAGGCCAACGCATGTTCCCGGCCGCCTGATCCTAAAACAAGAATATTCATAAGTCCGGAATTTTATTCTTCCGGGTAAACTTAATCATTTCTTGTGAAACATCCATAGTACGGAAAGGCACAAAAAAACAGTCAGACCGGAAGGGCCTGACTGTCTGATGCGGTGGATGGAACGATCACTGGGTGTTCCTGTATTTTATCTTATAGATGAAGATGATCTCGTGGGATCCGCTTGTCTGGGTACGTATGTCGGAGACGGCGATGTCATAGTTGTATCCGAAGAGCAGGAAGTCGTTCTGGTAGCCCACCTGTATGCCTACGGCATCACCCGTGCGGTAAGAGACCCCGAAGTTGATCATCTTGTTGAAGACCATCATGAAGTTGATGTCGGCCTGGAACACGCCGGCTTCGATCATCTTCATCATCACGGAAGGCTGCAGCATGATATTCTCGCTTGCGTCGAAATTATAGCCGCCGTTGAGGTAGTAGTGGCGCACCTTTTTCTGCTCGGCCACCCCTTCCGTCCCCAGGTTGATCTTGCCCTGGAAAAGGCTGGCCACGGTGAATCCCACAAAATACTTTTTGTCATACAGCAGCATTCCGAAATCGGCATCCGGCACGAACTTTTTGGAATCTCCCAGCAGCACGGGGTCGGTGGGATCTTCCATATTGAGGCTTTCTTTGTCGAGGTAGTACTGGTAGAAAGACCCGGTCAGTCCGAAAGAGAGCTTCGGCCCTGTTTCACTCAGCGGGATGTGGTAGGCATAGGTGGCTTCAAAGCCCGTATGACGCAAAGGTCCCTGGCTGAAGTTGAAGATCTTCATCCCTACACCCATCCGGTTGCCTACCGGCATATTGCTGCTCAGCATCTGGATAGAGGGGGAGTTGTCGACTCCTACCCACATCTTCCGGAAGATCAGCGTAACGGGAATGTAATCAGTGCTGCCAGCGGCCGCCGGGTTCACCAGGTACTGGTCCCAGTTGTACTGCGAGATGATGGGGAACTGCTGTGCCGTAAGTGACAGAGGAAGCAGGGTGGAAAATATAAGGATGACCAGATACTTTTTCATGATGCTGTGTCTTTATTATTTGAATACCTGTGTATGCTTATTTGACAATGTTCACTGTTCCGGAATAGGTCTTTCCTCCGGGTTCGATCTCTATTATATAATAATAGGTACCGGCCGGCAGGGTTTTCCCGTTGAACTTGCCGTCCCAGGGTTGCGTATACCCTTTGGAGGAGAAGACCTGGTTGCCCCACGTGTTGAACACTTTAACGACACAGTTGGGATAAGCCTGTATGCCGTGGATGTTCCATACGTCGTTCTTCCCGTCATCATTGGGGCTGAAAGCATCGTAGATGATCAATGCGCAGTTGTCGGCTTCGTAGACCTCTGCGGATTTGGTGACCGGACCGCAATGGTTTTCGTCATCCACACTTATGGTGTATTCTCCGATGTCCAGGTTGGTGAAGTTGCCGGCGTTCTCACTGCTGTCTATGGCTGTTCCCTCTTTGTCCATCAGCAGGAAGGAGAGTGTCCCTGTGCCGCCGGTGGCAGTGACCATGATCGCTCCTTCATGATCGCCGGGGCAGGTGGGATCCGTGGCGGGATCACTGATGACGATAGGTTCGGGATCGGCTAGCATGACCGTACTTCCTGTGGTCACGCAGCCGTTGGGATCGCGCACGGCGACATCATAGTTGCCTGCCGGCAGGTCGGAGAAGAGGCTGTCGGGCCAGTAGGTAGTGCCGCCATCGATGGAATAAGCGTAAGGCCGGATACCTCCCGAGGCCAGGATGACCAGTGAGCCGTCGGTGCCTCCGTGACAACTGATGGGTGTGATGGTGACATCATCGATGGAGACGCCCGGCGGATCGGTGAGGGTGATAGTATTGCCTGTGATCGAGCAACTGTGGGCATCACGCAGGGCGATGTCATAATCTCCTCCGCCCAGATTGGTGAAAACGCTGTCGGCCTGCCAGGAGGTGCCTCCGTCAGCCGAGTATTCGTAAGGCTGGGTTCCTCCCGAAGCATGGATGACCAGTGCCCCGTTGGTGCTGCCGGCGCATCCCGTGATATCTGTCACAGATACCGAGTCGATCATCAGTGCCTCGGGCTCGAGCACCGTAAAGGTGGAGTCGAGAGTACAGTTATTCTGGTCGGTAAGGGTGACCGTATAGTCCCCACCGGAGATATTTGTCAGATCTTTGGAGGTCTGATTACCCGGTGTCCACAAATAATTATAAGGTACCATGCCTCCCGAGGGGGTCAGGATGATGGATCCGTCAGCCTGGCCGGGACAAGTGACATCCTGAATGATGGCGGAGACGGAAAGCGGATCAGGCTGTGTGAGTGCCTCGGTAGCCTCGGTCGTACAACCGTTGGCGTCGGTGACGGTGACGGTATAAGTGCCTGCCTCCAGGTAGGTGGCTTTCTTCGTGGTCTGGTGGCCCGGATCGTCCCAAAGGTAAGAATACACATCTGTCCCGCCAGAGGGCAAGGCTTCCAGCTCGCCGGTAAGCTCGCCATAACAAAGGATAGAATGGTTGGTCTGGATGGTCACGGTCAAAGGATCCGGCTCGGTGATCTGTATGTTGAGCTGCTGCTGAGCACAGCCGCCGGCATCGGTAACCGTGACATTGTAGTATCCGGGGGCCAGGTCGGCCACATCCTCGGTGTTGGCCGTAAATCCGCCGGGGCCTGTCCATGCAAAGGTGTAGGGGACCCATCCTCCGCCGACAGTGATATCTATTTTTCCGTTATTGAGTCCGTTACATGTAATGTTGTCCACGGCTGAGAGGGCGATGGTCAGCGGGTGATCCGGATCAGCTATCGTGGCGGAGGTGGAGGAAGTACGGCTGTCCAGTTGGTCGGTCACGGTGACATAGTAGGTGCCGGCCGGCACATCCCGCAGGGAAGGATAATTTCCTCCTACCTGGGTACCTCCGGCATTTGTCCATTCGTAACTATAATTGCCGGATCCGCCGCTGACAGCGACATGGGCGTAACCGTCGCTCCCGCCGTAACAGGTGATATTTTTGATCGAGTCAATGGTAGCTATAAGAGCGGTCTTGTCTTCCACGGAGAAAGTGGTATCGTTTATACAACTATGGCTGTCAGTAACGGTCACCTTGTAATCTCCTCCTGCATCCAGTCCGGAGATATCCTGGGTGGTAGCGCTGAAGCCGCCGGGGCCTTCCCAGTAATAGGTATATGCCGGTGTACCTCCGTTGACCACCAGATCGACGGCGCCATTGGCTCCGGGAGGCCGTTCGATATGAGTTACAGAAGACCCTCCGAAGGTGATGGGATCAGGCTGGACCACCACGATAGTGGTATCCTTGATGCAACCATGGTCGTCGGTGATGCGGAGGTCGTAGTCGCCGGCCGTCAGGCCGCTCTGGTCTTCGGCGGACTGGTCGACGCCGGAGCCGTTGGAAGTGCTCCACAGGTAAGCATAGGGCGGCGTGCCGCCTTTTACCGTAATATCAATGGCTCCGTTATTCCCGTTTGAGCAGGAGATATCGGTGATAGCTGCATCCACATGAATGGGGTCAGGTTCGGTGATGGTGAATGCCACCGAATCCTTTTTGCTATTGGCATCCGTGACCGTCACCCAATAATCCCCTGCCGGCACCCCGGTCAGGGTCGAATCAGCAGTTCCGTCATCATAGCTCCAGGTATAGGTATAAGGATATGTACCAAAATAAGGAGTGACCGTAGCCGAGCCGTCACTGCCTCCGGGGCAGGAGACGTTTTGCTGGGAGGTAATGGTGATTTTGAAGGGTGCATTATACTTTGCTATAAAAACATCTTTTGCTTTTGTAGTTTGATTGTAAGTAGCATTTACTAAATATTTAGATCCAACAAATAAAGTATCTGATTGAAAATATCCTGTAACAAAAGAGCTTCCATCATTATCAAAGAGAACTCTTAATCCTCTGTCATCAAGAGAGCCTTCCATCCCATGAGCTTCAATAGGGTTCCCATCTATGTCATACATAAAAAATCCTGTATTATTATTTCCCAAATCTGATTGCAATGTGTCGTTGTTAACAATTATTGTTCCTGAATAATATCCTGAGAATTCTAGGTAATTTTGATAGAGAGATAATCCATATGCATTGTCTGTACTAGCATCACCATTACCTGTAATAAATTGTAAAACTCCTTCAGCATTGTATTTGCCCAATAATATGTCAAAGTCTCCTTTACTTACAATTGGCTCTGAATCATATGATCCTTTTGAAGAAACATCAAAATTTGCTGTGGTTGAAAAATAACCAGCAAAATATAAGTTTTCGTATTTATCTGAAATAATACTATTAATTTGATCTAAAGAACTTCCACCACCTTGCCTAATCCATATAATATTGCCATTTTCATCCATTTTTAATATAATTGCGTCTGTAGCCCCAACACTTAAACATGAATCTGAATCGTAATAAAATTTTTCTGTAAAATAACCTCCAGCATAAATATTATTATTAGTTGTTGTTGTAACTGACAATAATTTTCCATTATCTTGTGATGTAGGAAAATGCTTATACCAACTTATATTCTGAGAGGATTGGTTAATTTTGGCTATGAATATATCTGTCAGACTCCCTGAGGCTTTTATTGTATCTGTTAAATTAAAAACTATTTCATTTTTAAAATCCCCCACCATTACTATTTCATTATTTTTATCAATAGATATACTCCTTGAAAATTCATTATCTGCACCTGTGGAAACTTGAATAACCCAAATAAAATTCCCAGAAGAATTATATTTTGCTAAGAAAATATCATTTTTGTTTAATCCATCAGGATTACTATTAATAAGTTGACCTGAATTTCCTGGATTAGAAGGGTTAAATTCAGCAGTGTCTTTAAATCCACCTGTTATATAAATATTATTCTCTTTATCAATAGCAATATCCGTTGGAGTGTCGCGGTCATCCCCCCCCACTTTAAAACCCCACTGGTAATTGCCATTTGAATCAAATTTTACAAGAAGGGCATCAGTTAAACCTTCGGTGATAAATACATCACCGCCCACTGAAACAGTACCTCTAATTTGGGCGTAAACATAAACATTTCCATATGTATCAATTACAATTCCTCTACTTACATCGTCAAGTAAACCAGAGATTTTATCTGTCCATTGCCAGTTGTCTTGAGAAAATAAGACATTCTGAGATAAACTTAAAAAAAATAAAAAAATAAAAAAATGATATTTTTTCATCATATTTTTAATTAGGAGGTTTTAAAGCAAATATAAATATTTTTTTAAAAATAAAGTATATTTATATGAAATAAAAAATATCGTAACTAATCAGTGCCTAAGTTAGCGATAATCCTGAGAGAAGGAACCACTTGCTGCTTATTTTTAATGATCGTATCTGTTACTGATCTAAGAATAGCAAAGACATCTGCACCTCCTGAAGACATAA
>JALVJE010000272.1 GCA_027028505.1 Bacteroidales bacterium | reverse complement strand
CCCAACCCCAGCGGGGTTGAAGAGCAATATTCGATATACCATGTGGTCTGGATCCTACTCTTTTCTGTAACCCCTCCGGGGTTATTTTTTAATTATTTACCGCACATTCCCCGGGCGTCACCGGGGCTACTCTCTGCAGCCCCTCCGGGGCTGGACGACAACGCAAGACCCCGCCTCCCCTTTGCGAAACTTTGCGGATCCCTTAGCGAAACTTTGCGGAACAGCGGCCGGGGAAGGATGAATGACGCCTGCCTGCGGCAGGCAGGAAATGATGATGCGATAAAGCGAAATAATTTTGATTTCTGATTTTTGATTTTTGATTGCTGATTGCTGATTTTTCAATCATTCAAGCCCCGATTATCGGGATCTCCGCTACGCTCCGACTTTGAGCACCCCCGTCCGGACGAGCTCCGGTCGGATGGGCAGCAACTTTTATATTTAGCACATTACCGGACAAGGCAACACTCTCCGGATATCGGTATTGATTGACAAAAAAATATTCAAAAAAATATTTATAAAAACAAAATATTATTTAGATATTTGTCTAAATATATAATTATTCTTTATGAATTATCTGTTCAAAGCTCTGAACGACGAGACGAGGCGGC
Organism: Bacteroidales bacterium; assembly: GCA_027028505.1. Lineage (GTDB taxonomy): Bacteria > Bacteroidota > Bacteroidia > Bacteroidales > VadinHA17 > DRPN01. The sequence continues at coordinate 6,104 of JALVJE010000272.1, read as the reverse complement.
GGATCCTGGAACTGCTGAAAGAAGGGGATCTCAATGCGGGGGAGATCGCCGACGCCTTTCATATCTCCAAACCCAGCATATCCCATCATCTGGATATCCTGAAAAGGGCCGGGCTGATCACCGGGGAAAAGAAAGGACAGTTCGTCGTTTATTCCCTGAATACCACGATTCTGGAAGATCTGATCGCCTGGATCATCACCCTCACTAAAAACAACAAAAAATGAAACCATCCCTGAAAAAAGAATTACCGGTCATAGCCATCATTCTGCTCCCTTTCATCTATCTGGCATATATCTGGCGTGAGCTGCCGGACAAAGTTCCCATCCACTGGAATGTGCAGGGCGAGATCGACCGCTACGGGAGCAGATCGGAGCTGATCATCGTTGTCTTTGCCCTGCCCGTTCTCATTTACCTGATCCTGCTGGCCATTCCCCTGATCGATCCGAAATACAAGATCAAAAATATGGGAAGCAAGTACCAGAACATTAAATTGCTGACAACTTTGTTCATGTCGGTACTGGCCATGTATATCATCTGGTCCGTGAAAAACGCCTCGCTTTTCAATCCCAATTTCATCTTCCTCCTGCTCGGCATACTGTATGCCATCCTGGGAAATTACATGAAGACCATCCGTGCCAATTATTTTATCGGCATCCGTACCCCGTGGACGCTAGAGAATGAGGCCGTCTGGAAAGCTACCCACCGGATGGGAGGCGTGCTGTGGTTTGCCGGGGGACTGATCATCGTAGCCGGGAGCCTGGTACTGGGACAAAAGGCTGATTTTATCTTTTTTATGGTAGTCACCGGGATCATTGCCCTTGTTCCGGTAATTTACTCCTATGTTAAATTCAAAGAAGAGGAAAAGAAAGTTCATAGTTCATAGTTCACAGTTCACAGTTCACAGTTCATAGTTCACAGTTCACAGTTCATAGTTCATAGTTCATAGTTCACAGTTCATAGTTCATAGTTCATAGTTTATAGTAAAGGTTTTCAATCATTCACGCATTCAATCATTCACGCATTCAAATTTCATAAGAGATGGCAAATAACATTTTCTATCGCAGTTTTTACGCCATGGGGACGCGGTTTGAGATGGTGATCCCGCAGGAAGCCTCCTCACGTCTGGAGGTACTGGCCGGACGGGTGGAAAGGGAGGTCCGGTGGTGGGAGGAACGGCTCAGCCGTTTCCGTGATGACAGTGATATCTCCCGGATCAACCGGGAGGCGGCGGACCATCCTGTGACCGTGGATGAAAAAGTGTTCGCCGTGCTGGAGGAGTGTGACCGCTACCATCATCTCACAGAGGGCCTCTTCGACCCGGCTATCCTGCCCCTGCAGGAGTACTGGCAGCAGGAAGGAACGCAGGAAGTCAAAGAAGTAGAAGGCACACCTCCCCACGGCAGATGGGCAGAGGTGGTGCTGGATCCTGCAGAGAAGCGTGTCGCCTTCCTTTCGCAGGGCACAGGCATCGATCCCGGCGGCTTCGGCAAGGGGGTGGCCCTGCGTGAGGTGAGCAGGATCCTGCAGGAGGAAGGGATCCGGAATGCCCTGCTCAGCTTCGGCGGCAGCAGCATCCTGGCCCTGGGCCGTCATCCCCACGGCCCGCACTGGCCTGTGGGCATCCCGGATATCTTCGATCCCTCCCGGAACGTTTACCTCTTCTCCCTGCGTGACAACAGCCTCTCCACCAGCGGGGTATCGGCACAACGCCAGCCCCGGGGCAAAGAACTGTACCTGCACGTATTGAACCCGCTTACGGGCAAACCGGTAAAAGGATGGAAGAGTGTCTCGGCGCAACATCCCGATCCCTTCACGGCCGAGGTGCTCTCCACTGTTTTTCTGGCGGCAGATAAGGAAAATTACAACACCCTGCTGTCCCGTTTTCCCGGATCCGGAATAATCCTCATCAATTATTTGAATCGAAAAGCGAATATTGTTACTTTTGAAGCATCAAAACCCTGACACGTGGAAAATAAAGAGACCTCAAGAAGAGATTTTCTCAAGAAAACGGCCATGATCGCCGGTTCGACGATGCTGGCCTCGCAGCTCTCCTGGCTGCGCGGATATGCTTCCGGGGAGAACAAAGAGAGCGATCGCAAGGCCCGCATCGGCATGATCGGCATCGGCTCGCGCGGTCATCTGCTCTACCTGCACCTGCTGACCATCCCGGAGGCCGAGGTGGTAGCGGTCTGTGATATCTATCCTCCTCACCTGGAGCGTGCCCTCCGCATGTCGGAAGGCAAGGCCAAAGGCTTCAGGGACCATCGCAAGATGCTGGATGAGATGAAAGACCTCGATGCCGTGGTCGTTGCCACGCCGCTGCACACCCATGCACAGATCGTCATCGATGCCCTGCAGGCCGGCAAGAAGGTCTTTTGTGAAAAGTCCATGGCCAAAGAGCCGGAGGATGCGCTAAAGATGGTCAATACGGCGCTGGAAACGGGCCTGTTGCTGCAAATAGGCCACCAGCGCATGTTCCATCCCGGTTACCTGCGGGCTTTTGAGCTGATACGTAACGGCCAGATCGGCAATGTCACCCAGATCAGGGCTTACTGGCACCGCAACAGCGACTGGCGCCGTAAGGTGCCTGCCGGCAATGTGGCCTCCTTCGCCGACCCCGCCATGTATCCCGACATGGAGCACTTCATCAACTGGCGTCTTTACCGGGCCTACTCACGGGGGCTAATGACCGAGCTGGCCTCCCACCAGATGCAGGTGGCCAACTACATCCTGGGCCACTACCCCGTCGAGATCATGGGCGCCGGCAGCATCAACTACTGGAACAAAAGAGGTCGCGAGGTATATGACAATGTCAACCTGGTATATGCTTACCCCGACGGTACCCAGGTGATCTACGACTCGATGACCAGCAACAAGCATTACGGTCTTGAGGAGCAGATCATGGGGCCCAAAGGTACCATGGAGCTGGAGGCCGGTCTGATGTGGTCGGAGACACCGCCCCCCGCCCCCGGCATTCTGCAACTGATCAACAACATCGAACACGGCATCTTTGATAACATCCCCCTGGGCGGCGCCAGCTGGGTGCCCGACACACCGGTCAAAGATACGGGCACGCCCATCTTCGACGGCGAGATCGATGATGACGGCACCCATCTTGAACTCGAGGGGTTCGTACATGCCGTTCTCACCGGAGAAAAATACAGGGAGTTGCTGGCACAGGGCTACTATGCCACCATCGCCGTACTGCTGGGATGGGAAGCTATGGTGTCCCGCAAGGTGGTGACCATGCCGGATGAACTGGTGCTCAAAAACATTTAACAGGAAAGGATCATGAGAGATACTGTCATTACTGCCAAAGCCAAGAAAAGAGAGCTGAAATATTTCGGCATCAGTTTCGTCATAGCCTTCCTGCTGAACATCCTGGCGATCATCATCTACCATACCCAGTGGAAAGAGCTCATTACCCAGCTGTGGACCGTCGTGGAGCTGTCGGTGGTCATCTATGCCATCCTGGTAGTCATCCGCCTCATCGTCATCGGCGTGGCCCGGTTATTCGGTAAAGATCTGTGTAGCAAGGAATAGTTGGGAGTGTGGAGTACTTGGAGTACTTCGAGTGTGGAGTGTGGAGTTGTGAGTTGTGAGTTGTGAGTTCTGAGTATCGAGTTGAGGAGTTACTCCCTACTCGTCGATCATCGATCATTCCGGGAATTGCAGCACCTCAAACGCGCCGCAGGCACATCAAACCTCAAACGCTCGCGCAGCGAGCATCAAACCTCAAACCTCAAACTACTTCTGGTCAAGCCCCCAACCTGGAACCTGAAACCTGAAACTTCCTTTTTCTTTTGCCTTTCCTCGTCCGCCGAAGCCACAAGCGAAGGCGGATGCCTTATTACTTTACATTTATCACTTCCCTCTCCTCATTGCTTTTGATCGCCAGTTCGATAAGTCGGATGACATCCCGTGCCTCCTCCGGCTTCACGGCCGGCTCCTCTTCGCCGTTCAGGGCATGGTACAGGTTTTCATAAAAAGCCCGGTAGTTCCCCGGCACGCTCTGGTATTTCCCGTCATACTCCAATTCTCCGTCACTACGCAGCTCTCCCCATGCCTCTTTCTCCTCTTTCCCAAAGTCCGGGGTATCGGGCAGCATGCCGGCCGTCAGGCGTTCCTCCTGCGGATCGACGCCGTACTTGATGTAAGCTCCCTCATCGCCATGCACCAGGAAACGGGGCGCTGCGATCATGGCCAGGTAGGTATGTTTCAGGATCACCCGCAGACCGGGATAATAGAGGCGCACGTCAAAGTAATCGTTCACCCGGGTGTTGTCCCGCACCACCCGCAGGTCGGCAAAGAGAGCTTTGGGCATGCCGTAGAGCACGAGGGCCTGGTCAAGCAGATGGGATCCCAGGTTGTACAGGCTGCCGGTGCTCACCTCGTCCTGGTCTTTCCAGCTGTAGGGCCGCACCTCACGGCGGTACCGGTCGAAAGCCGACTGCACCTCCGTGACCCTTCCCAGCCATCCTTCGCTGAGGATCTTGCGCAGGGTGAGGAAATCACTGTCCCAGCGGCGGTTCTGATACACCGTCAGGAGGAGCTCTTTTTCTTTGGCCAGGGCGATCAGCTCATCCGCTTCGGCAGTAGTAAGCGTGAAAGGCTTCTCCACCACCACATGCTTGCCGGCAAGGAGGGCCGCACGGGCCATCTCATAATGAAGGCGGTCAGGTGTGTTGACCACCACCAGGTCGACGGCAGCATCCTGCAGGATCTCCTCATAGCTGCGGACGATCGTCGCCTCCGGGAAGAGGCTGCGGGAATTGTTTTTCGTCCTCTCCAGCACCTTCACCACCCGGAACCCGGGATGCACCTTCAGCAGCGGACCGTGGAACACCCGTCCCGACATGCCGAAGGAGGCGAGGGCTACGTTGTATGTCTTTTCCATGGTTTTTATTTTCAAAAATAGTAAAAGAGTTTTGAGTATCGAGTATCGGGTTGCGGGTATTTAGTTTCACCCAGCACCCTGCACCCAGTAACCTGCACCTATTAATTTTTATTCTTTTTTCCTTCGCCCTTCGCCCTTCGCCCTTCGAGCATCGAGCATCGCCCTTCGAGCTTCCCTATCCTTTCACCACCGCCAGGGGTTGCAGCTCCACCAGGACATCTATGAGGTCGCGTTGCAGGTCGATGACACGGTGGATATCCTTGTAGGCCGAGGGGGCCTCGTCGAGGTCTTTCTGTTTCCGTATGGAATGAATGACGCCCCGGGCTTCGAGGCGCTGCACCTCGCCCTGCAGGTCGAGGCTGCGTATGGCCTGGCGGCGTCCCAGCACCCTGCCTGCCCCGTGGGAGCAGCTCGAGAAGCTCTCCTCATTGCCTTTGCCGATGACGATATAGCTCTCCGTGCCCTGCGATCCGGGGATGATACCCCGCATACCGGAGAAGGCCGGTGTCGCCCCTTTGCGGTGCACCCACACGTGCTCTCCGAAGTGTTCCTCTTCTGCCGCGAAGTTGTGGGAGATCGCCACGCGGTCCGTCTCCTCCACCCCGCCCTTCACAAAATAGTCCAGCAGCTCCAGCACGTTCTCCATCATCAGGGAGCGGTTGCTGTAGCCGAAAGCCACACAATAGTTCATCTCACGGATGTACCGTTGTCCCTCATCACTGTCCAGGTAGAGATATGCCAGCTGCCTCTCCCATGTACCTTTGATGTTCTCTTTCTTGTTGAGGGATATGGCCAGGCGGTTGTAGGCGTCGGCCACCTGCTTGCCCAGGTTGCGGCTGCCGGAATGGATCATCACCCAGATATGACCGTCGTCGCCCTGCTGGATCTCGATGAAATGATTTCCCCCACCCAGGGTACCTACCTGATGGCGGGCGCTCTCATACTCCCTTTCCACCACCGGCATCTCCCTCACCGGGATACGCGGCATATACCGCTCATCACGGGCTTTCTCATGATGGCTGAAGCCCAGGGGGATCACCGAACGTATCTCCTCCGTCACGCGCTCCAGCACTTTCCGTGAGATGGTGGTCAGAGAGGTCTTCACAGCGATCATCCCGCAGCCTATGTCCACCCCCACCGCATTGGGAACGATCACCCGGCGGGTGGCCATCACCCCTCCGATGGGCATACCGAAGCCCTGGTGACA
>JALVJE010000271.1 GCA_027028505.1 Bacteroidales bacterium | reverse complement strand
CGGGATCACTCAGGGACCGGGGACTACGTCGGACGAGGAAAGGCAAAAGGATGGAATGATGGAATGATGGAATGATGCCTGCCTGCCGGCAGGCAGGGAATATTGGGGGATGAATTCCAAGTACTCTAAGTATTCTAAGTACTCCAAACTCCAGACACTCCACCCTCCACACTCCAAACTTATTTACAGGGAGGAACACACTCCGGGCAACGTATTGTTTTAAGCCTGGCTTGATACCGGAGGGATCTTTCTGTTGCGGTAGAAAATGACCAGGCATGCGGCCAGGATCAGTACTCCCAGGAGCAGATACACATCTTTCACCCCCAACTGATCGTATTTCTGGTCCACCATTTCACTGCCCGCGATCCGGTAGGCGGTAACGGCCAGGGCATTGTTGAAAAAATGTGCGGCCACAGGCAGCCAGATCGTACCACTCCAGTAATACAGATAACCGAAAAGAATGCCCAGTCCCCAGCGGGGGATAAATCCGAAAAACTGAAAATGAAAAAAGCTAAACACAGCTCCCGTGATGATGATCCCTGCATGTACATTCCGCGTCCAGCGGATAAATAACGGCTGGATCACTCCCCGGAAGGTCATCTCCTCCCCCAGGGCCGGCAGAACGGCAATGAGCAGGATATTGAACAGGTAAGCCCCCCATGAATGCATTTCCATAAAAGCCTTTGTCAGCCTGTCGGCACTCTCCTCCATGGCACGGAGCGCCTGCTCCAGACCGGACAAAGCTTTGGGAAGTACCATATTCTGATTCCAGTGTGATAAAAAGTTATTGACCGGTACCAGGGCGATCACCATGATGAATGTAACCAGATACAAGCTGGTACGGGCCGGGACACGCATACCAAAGTAACGGGCCAAAGACTCCTTTTTCAACCAGACAAAAATTATAGGAGGAATGACGAACAAAGAGAGCGACTGTACCAGCTGCAGGTATTTTAACAAAGCTATACTCCGGGGGTCCTGGACATCCCCTGCGGCAGACATGATCTCCGGCAGAGTGGTGTGGAACAGCGGTACGGCCAGAAGAACAGCCAGAAAAGAAAAAATGAGAAACAGGGTCAGCATCAGAAAGATCAGAAAGACCAGTTGTACGAACGGATGTGCTCCTTTTAAAAATGAATCTTTCATGCGGATAGTATTTGCGACCTTAAAAGTAAATCATTCCCCCGTTCCAAAAAGAGGAAAAGCAGATTTTTTTCAGATTCTTCAGATCGCTCTGCAATATTCCGTATCCTTTCCTAATTTTGCAAACGGTACGGATCAACAACCCCTGTTTTGGTAAAGATCGGAAACATCACATTTGAAGAGGTGCCCGTTATGCTCGCACCCATGGAGGACATTACCGATCCTTCGTTCCGTTTTCTCTGTAAACATTTCGGAGCGGACATGCTCTACACGGAGTTCATCTCTTCGGACGGACTGATCCGCAACGGGGCCAAGAGCGTACAAAAGCTCGGGATCTTTGATCATGAGCGGCCCATCGGCATCCAGATCTACGGTCATATCCCCGAAGCTATGAGCGAAGCGGCCCGGATGGCCGAAGCAGCCCGGCCCGACCTCATCGATCTGAATTTCGGCTGTCCCGTGAAGAAGATAGCCCGGCGGGGCGCCGGTGCCGGCATGTTGCGGAACATTCCGCTGATGCTGGAGATCACCCGCAGGGTGGTTGAAGCCGTCTCCCTTCCGGTCACGGTCAAGACCCGCCTGGGATGGGACGAGCAGCACAAGGTCATCGTGGAGGTAGCCCGGCAGCTGCAGGATACGGGCATTCAGGCGCTGACGATCCATGGACGCACCGGCACCCAGATGTACAAAGGCAAAGCCGACTGGACCCTGATCGGAGAGATCAAAAAAGATCCCGCAATCACGATCCCCATCATCGGGAACGGTGATATCGACTCCCCTCAGAAAGCCAAAGAGATGCTTGACAAATATCACGTGGACGGGCTTATGATCGGGAGGGCCGCTATCGGACGGCCCTGGATCTTCCGGCAGGTGAAGCACTATCTCCGTACGGGTGAGCTGTTGCCCGAGCCTTCCCTGAAAGAAAAAACAGACCTGGCCCGGCTCCATTTGCAAAAATCCATCGAATCCAAAGGCATGCCGCGGGGCGTGTACGAGATGCGGAGACACTTTGTCCACTATTTTAAGAACCTTCCCGATTTCAAACCGATCCGGGTACGTCTCCTCACCACCCTCGACCCGGATGAGATCAACGGTATTCTGGATGAGATCGAAAAAAAATATTCCGACCTTTAGCTATAATTTTTAAAACCTCACAGAGATGAAACGCATAACGATCCTGTTTCTGATCCTTCTCCTCTTCTCTTTTATCCCGGTAACCCGTGCACAATCCGCGAATGCTGACAAACCCAGGTTGACGGTAACGAAGATCATGCAGGACCCGGATCGCTGGATCGGCACCCTGCCGCAAAGCGCTTTCTGGGATCAGAACAACCGTTTTTATTTTGAATGGAAAAAAGATTCTGCCGGGATCCGGCAGACCTACAGAGCTTCTCCCGAAGATCTGCAGCCGGCAAGGATCACTCCTGCAGAAAAGAACAACATCATCCCGGCCTACGGGATATACAACAGGCAACACACCCGTGAGTTACTGACACGCAACGGGGATCTTTATGTTTATGACCTCACTGCCAAAAAGCTAAAGCGGATCACTTTCACAGCAGCCTATGAAAGAGGTCTTTCCTTCAGTGATCCCGACACGGCCCTGTACTACATTTCAGGGAACGATCTCTTTTCCTATTCTCTCTCTACCGGTGAGATCATACAGCTGACCGATTTCCGGAAAGGGAAAAAGCCCGGCAAGAATCAGGAATACCCAGACCCCAAAGACCTCTGGCTCCATGAGCAGCAGATGCAGCTGTTCGAAGTGCTGCGGGAGCGTGAAAAAGAGAAAGAAGCCAGAGCTAAAGAGCGGGACAAAGAAAAGCCTGCCAGCCCCCGGAGGATCTACACCGGTGATCAGGATCCTTCGGATGTCCGGATCAGTCCCGACGGCAGTTTTATCACCTGGTTGATCTACCACCGGCCCGCCGGGGCAGAACAGACGAAGATCCCTCATTTTGTGAACGAGAGTGGCTACACCAGCATCCAGACCTCCCGTACCAAGGTGGGAACGCCCTGGGTTTCATCCGTGGACCTGTTCATCTATGACCGGAAAAATGACACCGTTCTGTCCGTCGATCCGGAACAGATCCCCGGCATCCATGATGTGCCGGACTATTGGAAAGATTACCCCGGACGCGATACCACAGGGCACACCCGTAAAGTGATGTTCACCACTCCGGTATGGTCCACTGACAGCAGATATGTATTCACCGATATCTATGCTGCAGACCACAAAGACCGCTGGATCATGCTGCTGGACCCTGCCACCGGCCAATTATCCCTGCTGGACCGCCAGCACGACGATGCCTGGATCGGAGGCCCGGGCATCGGTATGTGGGGAGCCCGGAAAGGGTGGATGCCCGATGATCAACATATCTGGTTCCAGTCGGAAGAGACCGGGTACTCGCAGTTATACTCTCTGGATGTTAAGACACATAAGAAAAAAGCGCTTACCCGGGGAAATTTCGAGGTGTACTCTCCTTTCATCTCCCGCGACAAAAAACACTGGTATTTCCAGTCCAACGAAGTGGATCCGGGACAACGCCATTTCTACCGCATGGACCTCGACGGGAAACATCTGACCCGCCTCACTTTCATGGAAGGTCGTAACGATGTGAACTTATCTCCCGACGAAAAGTATATGGTCATACGTCACTCCTTTGCCAACAAACCCTGGGAACTTTATTTCAAGGAAAATGACCCGGAAGCCAAACCCCGTCAGATCACCCACAGCCTGACAAAGGATTTTAGAGCCTATCCCTGGCGTGTTCCTCAGTTCATCACATTCAAAGCCCGCGACGGGGTGCAGGTACCCGCCCGTTTGTATCTCCCCGACAACACCTCACAACCGGGCAAAGCTGTCATCTTCGTCCATGGAGCAGGGTACCTGCAGAATGCCCATAAATGGTGGAGCGACTACTACCATGAATACATGTTCCACAATCTCCTGGCCGACAAAGGATACATCGTACTGGACATCGACTACCGCGGCAGTGCCGGTTACGGCAGGGACTGGCGCACGGCGATCTACCGACACATGGGAGGGAAAGACCTGGACGACCAGGTGGACGGCGCAAAATTCCTGGTGGAAAAATATCAGATTTCCCCGCAACACATCGGCATCTATGGCGGATCTTACGGAGGGTTCATCACCCTTATGGCCATGTTCACACAGCCGGGGGTCTTCAACAGCGGGGCAGCTCTCCGCTCCGTTACCGACTGGGCCCACTACAATGACGGATATACATCCAATATCCTCAATACGCCGGTGGAAGACAGCCTGGCTTATGTACGCAGTTCGCCCATCTATTTTGCCGAAGGCCTGCAGGGCAACCTGCTGATGTGCCATGGCATGGTGGATGACAATGTGCATTTTCAGGATATCGTCCGTCTGACACAAAGGCTCATCGAGCTGGGCAAGGACAATTGGGAGCTGGCCGTCTATCCCGTCGAACGACACGGGTTCACGGAACCCTCCTCATGGACGGATGAGTACAAAAGGATCCTGAAACTCTTTGATACGAACCTGTGACCAGGGTCATCTGCCAACATCACGGTCTATTGAAATGGAATTTTGGAATATTGGAAAAATGGAATAATGGGTGATAAGAAAAATGGCACTTTTCGCCCCATATACTCAACACTCCATTCCGCCTTCATTCATCGTTCATCGTTCATCTTTTCAATATACCTATTTAAATAGGTATTTTAATAGGTGATTTAATAGGTATTTAAATATCTATTTAAATACCTATTTTCAGGTTTGGTCGTTTTTTCCGGGATAGTCTATATTGTAATGCAGGCCGCGGCTTTCATGGCGTGCCTGGGCCATTTTGATCACCAGATATCCCACATTGATGAGGTTGCGCAGTTCGCACAGCTTCCTGGACAGTACCGACTTTTTGTACAGCTCTTCGGTTTCATTGTAGATGATCTCCAGGCGGGTGAGCGCTCTCTGGAGGCGGAGGTTGGACCGGACGATCCCGACATAGTTGGACATGACCATCTGCATCTCTTTGTAATCCTGGGTGACCAGCACCATCTCCTCGGGATGGGAGGTTCCTTCGTAGTCCCATTCGGGGATCTTCTCTTCCCAGGAATATTCATCCAGGTGGGCAAGGGCATCTTCAGCCGCATGATCGGCAAAGACCACAGCCTCCAGGAGGGAGTTGGATGCCAGCCGGTTGGCTCCATGCATGCCCGTAGAGGATACCTCGCCCACCGCATAGAGGCGGGAGATACTGGTGCGGGCCCGCGTGTCCACCTTCACCCCCCCGCAAAGATAATGGGCAGCAGGGACGACGGGGATCGGGTTTTTTCGCATATCGATCCCTATGGAGAGGCACTTCCGGTGGATGTTCGGGAAGCGGCTTACCAGCTCTTCCGGATCCAGATGGGTACAATCCAGCCAGACATAATCATCCCCCCGTACCTTCATCTCCGTATCGATGGTGCGGGCCACGATATCGCGTGGGGCCAGACAGCCCCGCGGGTCATACTTGTGCATGAACTTTTCCCCGTCGAGTGTCCGGAGTACAGCCCCAAAACCGCGCAGTGCCTCGGTGATCAGGAAAGAAGGTCTTTCGCCGGGATGATAAAGAGAGGTGGGATGGAACTGTACGAACTCCATGTTCTCGATGATCCCCTTGGCCCGGTACACCATGGCAATGCCATCGCCCGTAGCCACGGGGGGATTGGTGGTCGTCTGGTACAGGTTGCCGACCCCGCCCGTGGCCACCACCGTCACTTTGGCCAGTACTGTGATCACATCGCGGGTCTTCAGATCGAGGATGTATGCACCGTAGCATGCAATATCCTTGTGCCACCGTTTTACCAGCCGTCCCAGGTGATGCTGGGTCATCAGGTCGATGGCAAAAGCCTGCTCCCACACCTCAATGTTCCTGTTCTCCCGCACTCTTCCGGCCAGGGTCTCTTCAATGTTCTTTCCCGTAATATCCTTGTAGTGCAGGATGCGGGATTCCGAATGTCCTCCCTCTTTGGAGAGATCCGGCTCTCCGCTGGCGTTTTTATCGAACTCAACCCCCAGATCCACCAGCTCTTTCACCTTTTCCGGCGCCTCCCGGACCACCATCTCCACCACCTCCCGGTTACACAGGCCATCCCCACTGATCAACGTGTCTTCAATATGTTTTTCAAAAGAATCCCTGTCCGAGAGGACCGCTGCGATCCCTCCCTGGGCGTACCGCGTGCTCGACTCCTCCAGATCCGCCTTGGTCACCAGCAGTACCTTCCCTTTCTTTGCCACCTTCAGTGCGAACATCATCCCGGCCAGACCCGAACCGATCACCAGAAAATCAACTTTGCGTTTCATAGATCCAATGTTAAAAACCCCTGAATTCCCCGCAACTCCTTTTCATTACAAAGATATACATGCTTTCTTTCGTTTTGCATGATTTTCCCTATAATATTTCCAACCTGACATTTTTCCCCTCTTCAACCCCACGGTCTCACTGCTTATCTCTCATTTCTCATATTTTTTTTAACAACTCAGCACTATTTTATCTGTTTATGTATATATCACTTTACGTGTTTTTTATCTGTTTCAGACCTTTTCCACGTCGGGGTGGCTGATAAATAAGATTTTGAATTACTTTTGCACCACACAAAATTTT
>JALVJE010000270.1 GCA_027028505.1 Bacteroidales bacterium | reverse complement strand
CACCAGTTGGGTGTGGGAACCCCGAGAGGCCGTCAAGGGGGATGTGGCCCGCATGATCTTTTACATGGCCACACGCTATGAAGGCGAGAACGGCGAACCCGACCTGGAGATGATCGATTACCTGCCGGCAGACGACCGCACCAAGGATCCCATCCACGCCATGCTCAGCACGCTCATGCAATGGCACGAAGAGGACCCTGTCGACGATTTCGAACGTCACCGCAACGAGGTGGTCTATCATTACCAGCACAACCGCAACCCCTTCATCGACCATCCGGAATATGCCGCCCTGATTTGGGGCAGTCCTAACGAGGTGACGACGGTGACAACAAAGATCTCCTTTTCGGTCTATCCCAACCCGGCCCGTAACTATGTGCTGGTGAATAAGCCGGCCGGATACACGGTCACATTGCACAATATCATCGGAACCTCCCTGTTCAGCACGACGGACAACCGCATCAGTCTGGAAGATACGGACAACGGCATTTACATCCTCATCCTCTCCCACCCCAACGGCACGCCTGTCACCTCCAGGAGACTGGTAGTGAAGAAGTGAAAAGGGTGCAGGGTACTGCCCGCCCGGATGAACGCCTGCCTGGCGGAAGACAGGGAGTCATCCGTTCGGACGGGGGTGCTAGGTGCTGGGTGCTGGCTTCGCCCGCCGAAGCCATAGGCGAAGGCGGGGTGTTGGGTAACTCAGTAACGAGCTATGAGCGATGAGCAGTGAGCCCTTCGATACGCCTTCGGCTACTCAGGAACCGTCCTTCGATACGCCTTCGGCTACTCAGGAACCAGCTACGGCGGGTAAGGCAGGGAACTAATTTCACGAGCGAAGCGAGTAAATTTCTACTTAATTTCATCCCGACGCAGTCGGGGTAAATTTCGCGAGCGTCCAGTCTCCGGCAAGCCTTCGGCTGGCAAGGCAGCGAGCTAATTTCAGCTGCACAGAAGCACTCCACACTCCAATCTCCAAACTTATTAAGCCGAAGTTACTTTGCAAAATCCTGCATTTTATCATTTTTATTCCGGCATGCTTATCGTTTATTTGCGATATAGATTAATCTTAGCACATCATGAAGAGATCACCTGAAGAAGTCGAGTATTGTCAGGAGACGGTGGAGCTGGCCCGTTTTGCCAAGGCGCTGGGACATCCAACGCGGGTGAAGATCCTGAAATTCCTGAAGAACCGTTCCTGTTGTTTCACGGGCGAGCTGGTAGATGACCTGCCCCTGGCCCAGTCAACGGTCTCGCAGCATCTGAAGGAGCTGAAGGATGCCGGCCTGATCCAGGGAGAACTGGATCCGCCCAGGATACGGTACTGTATCCACGAGGAGAACTGGAAAAAGGCCCGGGCCCTCTTCTCCGACTTTATCAAATAACACAACGCCTCCTTCCTGAACGATTTGACAGAAATGGATATACTGATCTTTTTCATCGCTTTCATCGCAGCCTTTCTCTTCGCGCTGGGCGGGATCGGCGCTGCCATTATCCTGATCCCCATCCTGGTCTCGCTGGGAATTCCTGTCAATACTGCCAAGCCGGTAGGTCTTTTTTACAACACGGTCAGCATGGCCGGAGCGAGTTACAACAATATCCGAAACAAGAGGCTGGACCTGAAGGCCGGTATCCCCATCATCATCTTCTCTTTTCTCTTTGCCATCCTGGGTGCCTGGGTATCGGAGTTCATCCCCTCCCGTATCATTCTCCTGCTTTTCATAGCTTTCTTGTTGTTCTCAAGCGGCATGTACCTTTTCCACAAAAAAAAGGATGAATCGCATTACCGCCAGGACAATCCCTATATCAAGCTGGGACTGATCGGCTCCCTGGCGGGATTGCTGTCGGGCCTGCTGGGAGTGGGAGGCGGCGGCATCATCTCCCCCCTGATGCTGATGCTGGGGTACCACCCCAAGAAGATCGCGGCCATCACGGCTTTCGTAGTTCCTTTTTCTTCTTTTTCCGCTTTCGTGACCTACTGGATCATGGGCCATGTCAACTGGCACATCATGTGGATCGCCTCGGCCGGCGGCCTGGGAGGAGCCATTCTGGGCACCCATGTTATGCACAATCATCTGAATCAACAGACTGTCAAAAAGATACTGGCTGTCATCCTGCTGGGGATGGCAGTCAAAATGATCCTCAAAGTAATGTAAAACCAACAACCTGTCAAAATGGATGCAACCCTGAAAAAGATGACGCTGGCCTATTGCGGGAGTGGACTGCACAAGATCTCCGCAGAAAAATTCCTGGAAAAAGAGAACGCTCTTTTCCTGGATGTCCGGGCCCT
>JALVJE010000269.1 GCA_027028505.1 Bacteroidales bacterium | reverse complement strand
TTATACCATGATCCAGGAGGGAAGCCTGAAGAATATCAACTGGGTCAACTACATGTGGTTTGCCGGCAATGCTTTCCTGGTGTTGTTATCTTATCCGCTGATCTATATCTTTGAGAAGACCTTCGGTTTCCTTTCCGATGCCACCCTGGTGGAGCTTGCCGATACCAACCAGCCGTTGTTGCGCGAACTGGCCGAGAAAGCACCCGGCACCTTCCAGCACAGCCTGCAGGTGGCCAACCTGTCGGAGGAGGCCATACGTGCCATTGGCGGCAATATGCTGCTGATCCGGGCAGGTGCCCTCTATCATGATATAGGGAAGATGGACAAACCCATCTATTTTACGGAAAACCAGACCGACGGCATCAATCCGCATGACTCTCTGACGGACAAGGAGAGCGCTGCCGTGATCATCAGTCATGTGGAGAAAGGCGTGGAGATCGCCCGGAAACATAACCTGCCGCGGCAGATCATTGATTTTATACGGACCCACCACGGCACCACCAAGGTGCAGTATTTCTACCGTAATTTCATCCGGAAGTATCCCGACAAAGAATCCGAAAGGGCTGACTTTACCTATCCCGGGCCGAAGCCGTTCACCCGTGAGACTGCCGTATTGATGATGGCCGACTCCGTGGAAGCGGCCTCCCGCAGCCTCAGGGACTATTCGGAAGAAGAGCTGGGCAAGCTGGTGGAGAGTATCATCGATTACCAGTTCAGGGAGGGTCAGTTCAACGAGGCCCCCATCACGTTCAAGGATATCACCACGGTCAAGGAGATCTTCCGCAAGCGGTTGATCAATATTTACCATGCTCGCATACGCTACCCCAAAGCTCCTGAGGAGCGTACCCGGAAGGAGTGATCAGGCCGGCGGGTTGGTGTCCCCCATGCAGGTGCCCACAAAACGGGCGCTCTCGATCCACGGATGATCGGGAGGGACGGTTTTCTTTTTCTCCACTACTTTTTTCAGGGATACCGGGACGGCGTTCTTCCCTTTGGAGGCGACCATGACCCCGAATTTGCCTTCGGCGATAAGACGGGCGGCGGTGGTACCCAGGCGAGTGGCCAGTAACCGGTCGGCAGCCGAAGGCGATCCGCCCCGCTGCAAATGGCCCAGGATGGTGACCCGCGACTCCAGGCCGGTGAGGTTTTCCAGCTCCTTCGCCAGGCGCATGGTATTGTTCGAGTGCAGGGTGTCCAGGTCTTTCAGGTCGTGCTTGATATGCTCTTTTTCCTTTTCGTCCTCCGTCTCTTTCAGCCGTTGCTCCAGTTCCTGCCGCAGATTAAACATCTCCTTTGAAAGGGAACCTTCGGCGATGGCCACGATGCTGAAGTTCTTGCCGGCGCGGCTGCGTGTCAGGATCGACTCAACGATGGTCTGTACGTCATAAGGGATCTCGGGGATGAGGATCACATCGGCGCCCCCCGATACGCCGGCGCCCAGCGCCAGCCACCCGGCGCGGTGGCCCATGATCTCCACCACGATGATGCGGTGGTGGGAATGGGCCGTACTGTGCAGCCGGTCGATGGCCTCCGTGGCAATGCCCAGGGCCGTGTCAAAACCAAAGGTGATGTCGGTCATCGCCACATCATTGTCGATGGTCTTGGGGAGGGTGACGATGTTCAGGCCGTGCTTGTGCAGATGGTAGGCATTTTTCTGGGTACCGCCGCCGCCCAGACACACCAGGGCGTCCAGATGGTTCTTGTGGTAGTTGTCCACGATCACGTCGGTCATGTCCATGATCCGGCCCCCCACCAGCATCTTGTGGGGTTTGTCACGGCTGGTGCCCAGGATGGTGCCGCCGGCGGTGAGGATGCCCGAGAGTGCTTTGCTGTCCAGCTCGATGAAGCGGTTCTCCATCAGACCGCGGAAACCATCCCTGAAGCCGATGACCTCCATACCGTATACACTGATGGCCGCCTTGCCGATGGCACGTATGGCCGCATTCAGTCCGGGAGTGTCACCCCCCGCTGTGAGTATTCCGATCAGTTTTCCCATGGATGAAAAGGTTTGTTCCTCAAATATAAGGAAACTGTTTAAAAACCGGAAGGAATATCCGCGATAATCTGGTTATGTCCCACATAATGATCTTCAACTCATCGCTCCTTGCTCACTGCTCATCGCTGACAATTCCCACTCTTTCCACTCTTCCGACTCTTTGACTTTTTGACTTTTCGACCGTTCGACCTTCGCCTATCGTCCTTCTTCAACCCATCCGGGGTTAGAGCTTTGGTGTGTGCCCCGGGATCCGCAGGCGTGACTGCGGCTACCTGACTTCGACCCCTCCGGGGT
>JALVJE010000268.1 GCA_027028505.1 Bacteroidales bacterium | reverse complement strand
CCCCTGCTACGGAGATATTCGATATTCTTCCGGATATCTTCCCGGGTCTTCTCCTTAAAGGCTTTCACCGCTTTTTTCCCTTCCGGTGAGGCGAGCAGCTGATATACCAGTTGCTGGGCAAAGCCGTTGACCCCGTTGTGGACATACAGGATCCTGAGATTGAATTCCCGAATAAAATCCGGGTCGTTCGACCAGACAAATCCCACGCGCTGCCCGCTCAGTCCCACACACTTGCTAAAGCTCTCAACGATCAGTACATCCTTCAGGTCCATCAGCCGGATGTACATCTCATCATCGTCGTCATAAAAAACACGCCGGTAGGGACTGTCGTAGATCACGGTGACCCCGTGGTCGCTGAGGGTACGTATCACCTGCAGCACATCTTCATCCGAAAGCTTATCGCCCACGGGGTTGTTGGGGTCGCAGATCACGACGGCGCTGTTCTTCAGATCCGCCATCCTTTCCTCCAACTCCTCGATGGTATGATAGACATCGAAAGCCTTGCCCCTGATCCTGCACACATTAGCATAAGCGCCCCAGTAGAATGAAGGCAGCATGATCCTGTCCACATCGAGCATGGTGAAGATCTGATCGAGCGCACTCATCGAGCCCCCCGAAATGGAGATCAGGGAGGTGTCGGCCTTCCCGTGAAAATAGACCTCGTTGATGGCCTCCTTCAGGTTGGGTGCCCCGTTGTTGGGAGGGTAGACCTGGATGGCCGGACTGTTGAAGTCGATGTTTTTCACCACCTCCGTCAGGTCGATGGGGACCACCGAGTTGACCCCTCTGTTGAGGAAGAGGTACTCCTCTCCCGTTTCCTGCATCAGCTTTTTCAGGTTCTCGCCGATCCCGACAATGGCGGAATATTTCGCACCGCTGTGAATGATGTTCATGGTTAGAAGTTAGTAGTTAGTAGTTTCGAGTATCGAGTATCGAGTATCGAGTTATGAGTATCGGGTTTCGAGTTAGGCTCTTGGTTCTTGATTCTTGTCTCTTGGCTCTTACAGATGGATCACTTCTCCGTACGCTGCGGCAGCCGCTTCCATAATGGCTTCGGACATGGTGGGATGGGGATGCACCGATTTGATGATCTCATGGCCGGTGGTCTCCAGCTTGCGGGCCACCACGATCTCGGCGATCATCTCCGTAACGTTCTCCCCGATCATGTGGGCGCCTAGCAGTTCGCCGTATTTCTCGTCGAACACCAGCTTGACAAAACCATCTTTTTTGCCGGCAGCGCTGGCCCTTCCCGAGGCGGTGAAAGGAAATTTCCCGACCTTTATCTTATAGCCGGCCTCGACCGCTTCTTGTTCGGTATATCCCACCGAGGCGATCTCGGGAGAGGTGTACACTGCCGACGGTATGTTGCCATAATCCACGGGCTGCGGATCCTTACCTGCGATCTTCTCCACGCAGGTGATCCCTTCGGCCGAGGCCACATGGGCCAGCGCCGGCCCCGGGACAATGTCACCGATGGCATAGATGCCGGGGATGTTGGTGCGGTACCAGGCGTCGACCTTCACCTTGCCGTTCTCCACCTGCACGCCCAGCTCTTCGAGACCCAGGTTCTCCAGGTTGGGGGTCACCCCCACTGCCGAGAGCACCACCTCAGCCTCCTCCTCCACCATCCCCTTGGGGGTCTTGATCTGCACCCTGCACATCTTCCCCGAGGTGTCCACACTCTCCACCGACGAGGAGGTCATCACCTTGATACCGGCCTTCTTGAAAGAACGTGCCAGCTGTTTGGACACCTCCTCATCCTCGAGAGGCACCACGCGGGGCAGGAACTCCACCAGGGTCACCTTCGTGCCGATGGCATTGTAGAAGCCGGCAAACTCACTGCCGATGGCGCCGGAGCCTACCACCACCATCGAGGCGGGTTGTTTCTCCAGTGTCAGCGTCTCACGGTAGCCGATGATCTTTTTACCGTCCTGCTTCAGGTTGGGCAGCTCTTTGGAGCGACTGCCGGTGGCCAGCACGATATGGGGTGCCTCGTATTTTTCGGTCTTCCCGTCGCGGGTCACCTCCACCACCCCCTGGGCAGCCAGACGCCCCGTGCCCGGGATGGTATCGATCTTGTTCTTGCGGAAAAGGAACTGCACGCCTTTGCTCATGCCTTCGGCCACGCTGCGGCTGCGGGCTACCATGGCAGGAAGATCGGCAGTCACCTTTCCTTCTACCTGCACACCATAATCCGCCGCATGATTGAAATAATCGAACACCTGTGCACTCTTCAGCAGGGCTTTCGTGGGGATACATCCCCAGTTGAGGCAGACCCCTCCCACTTCGG
>JALVJE010000267.1 GCA_027028505.1 Bacteroidales bacterium | reverse complement strand
GAATCCACCTCGGCCTTGCTCATCTGTCCCCAGGGCTTTGCCGGCAGGATGGCCACCCCGTTCCGGTGTGAGAAGCCCTTCTCGCTCACATCCCCGTCCCAGGCCACCGAATAGCCGTTGGCCAGCGCATGGTCGATCACCTGCATGAACTCGTCCAGGGGGAGGTTGTAATACAGATCATGCGACCAGTTGTCAGGCACCTCCAGATCACACCTTTTATAAAATGGATGATGCGTGTAGGAGGTCAGCTCCACATAGTCGTCCGGATTGAAGCCTACATGGTCCCGGAAAGAGACAGGGGAGTATTCTTTGCCCTCCCAGGTGAATTTTTCAGGCTCAGCACCCAGGTAAGCGTGGATAATAGCGATGAACCCCGGGTCCCAGGCCGTGGTCAGTTTGCGGCCTTTCACCACGGCTTTGAGATAATTCTCCAGCACATTGTTCAGCTCGGCATGGTTGTGGACCGTATCCCCGTAATTTTTCCCGGGATACACATCCTCCGGCACGAAACCATAGCTGCGTATCATGTTGATGACATCGTGGGCCTGTCCGCCGGGACCGAAATTGGCCCGTCCGTGATAACGTACATACAACCGACCTTTGTGCTGGTATGCATGCCCGACGGTAAACATCTCCGAGAGGTTGAGCTCCGGCCCTCCCATACGCAGGATCTCGGTCTCCACAAAAGAGGTGGTCGCAAAACACCAGCAGGTACCCGTGCGCTGCTGCGCTTTCACAGGCGTCGTGGGTATCTTTTGGATGTCGGTAAAATGATACGGATGATCCTCAAACTGACCATATGCCAGAAAAGGGAAAAGGAACAGGACCGCCAGGATCCCCATACTCCGAAAAACATTCTCTTTTTTCATGATCTATATATTAATTGGTTGATTGTGTCCATCGTTCATCATTCGTCGTTCATCATTCATCATTCCAAAATTACTCATTTTTCCCCTCCCGCAACGCCTTTTCCAGTTCTTCCCGCAATTTTTTCGGCAGACCCTTCACCACCAGCGCATACGACTCGTCGATCCAGCGCCGCAACTCATCGTCGGGGACGGCACCGTTGATGTTCACCGTATTCCAGTGCTTTTTGTTCATGTGATATCCGGGCGTCACATCTTCCGGATACTCTTCCCTCCGCGCTACTGCCAGCTCCGGGTCGCTTTTGATATTGATCCACCACGGCTCCTGCAGATCGGTCAGCAGGAACATCTTCCCGGCCACCTTGAACACCAGCGTGTCCTCGTCAAAGGGGAACTCCTCCGTCACGCCGGGCTTTACAATACAATGATCACGGATCTCTTCGATGTTCATAGTTCGTAGTTGGTAGTTCGTAGTTAGTGGTTAGTGGTTGATAGTTCGTCGATCATCCCCGCCCGGACGAACGTCCGTTCGGACGGGGTTCATCGATCATCGTTCTTCACAGTGTCGGATAGAATGCCCCCGGGATGTGCTCGATCTCATGCTCCCCGCGGCCGGGAAAATGCACGATGATCACATCGAAACGGACCTCTTTCTCCACCCCATGCCAGCGGATAAACGCGTCCGTGGCATGGATCAGATAACGCTGCTTGGCCGGCGGCACCAGATCTCCCGGCAACAGGTCCCGCTCTCCCGTACGCGTCTTCACCTCCACCACCACCATCTCATCTCCCTTCTCGGCAATGATGTCGATCTCCTTCTGCATATACCGCCAGTTACGTTTCACGATACGGTAACCCTGCGCCTGCAGGTACCCCACGGCGATATCCTCTCCCACTTTCCCCAGCTTTTGATTGTGCGCCATCAGATATTGTTCATTTTTTAAAAATAATAAAAATCCTTATCATTTTATCTTCGAACTCCTCTCTTCCCTACGAAATACAGCTACGTAGTTAACTACGTAGTTAACTACGTAGTTATAGTTATTTTATTTATTGATATACTGATTGTTACACGTATTATTTTTATATACTTAATTACTACTTTAATAAAACTGCGTTTTTGACCCCTTCTAAACAACTGTAACAGAGCCCCGATCCCTCCTTCATTCGTCGTTCATCATTCGTCCTTCATCGTTCTTATTTCCTCTTTCTCCCTTATCTTTGCAGTTCAGTTCAGCAGAGAATTCAAAAAATATACTTTATGAAAAAGTTCAAGCGTCATCTCATCACCTCGGCCCTTCCCTATGCCAACGGTCCCATTCACATCGGGCATCTGGCCGGCGTATACATTCCTTCCGATATCTACACCCGCTACCTGCGACTGAAAGGGGAGGATGTCATCCATGTATGCGGCTCCGACGAGCACGGCGTGCCCATCACCCTGAAAGCCCGCCAGGAGGGGGTCTCCCCCCAGGTGATCGTCGACCGCTACCACGAGCTCAACAAGAAAGCTTTCGAGGATTTCGGCATCTCTTTCGATATCTATTCCCGCACCACGGCGAAGATCCATTACGAGACCGCCTCGGAATTCTTCCGCACCCTGTATGACAAGGGGGTTTTCATCGAGAAGACCACCGAGCAGTTCTATGATGAGGAGGCAAAGCAGTTCCTGGCCGACCGGTACATTACGGGTACCTGTCCCCATTGCGGTTATGAGAAAGCTTACGGCGACCAGTGTGAGCAGTGCGGCTCCTCGCTGAGCCCCACCGAGCTCATCAATCCCCGCTCCACCATCTCCGGCAGCAAGCCGGTCCTGCGCAAGACCCGCCACTGGTACCTGCCCCTCGACCGTTACGAGCCTTTCCTGCGCAAATGGATCCTGCAGGATCACAAGGAGTGGAAGACCAATGTCTACGGCCAGTGTAAGTCGTGGCTCGACCAGGGATTGCAGCCGCGGGCCGTCAGCCGCGACCTCGACTGGGGCGTGCCGGTGCCTGTCGAAGGGGCCGAAGGCAAGGTGCTCTATGTCTGGTTCGACGCCCCCATCGGCTACATCTCCGCCACCCGCGAGCTGACCCCCGACTGGAAAAAATACTGGAAAGACCCGGACACCCGTCTGGTCCATTTTATCGGCAAGGACAACATCGTCTTCCACTGCATCATCTTCCCCACAATGCTGCAGACCGAGGGCTCTTACATCCTGCCCGACAATGTGCCGGCCAATGAGTTCCTAAACCTCGAGGGCGACAAGATCTCCACCTCCCGCAACTGGGCCGTCTGGCTGCACGAGTACCTCGAAGAGTTCCCCGGCCGACAGGATGTGCTGCGCTACGTCCTGACGGCCAACATGCCCGAGACCAAGGACAACGACTTCACCTGGAAGGATTTCCAGGCCCGTAACAACAACGAGCTGGTGGCCATCCTGGGCAACTTCGTCAACCGTGCGCTGGTGCTCACCAACAAATATTTCGACGGGGCTGTGCCTTCGCGCGGCGACCTCAGCGACTACGACCGGGAGGTGCTGGAGCAGATCCCCCTGATGCGCAAACGCACCGAGCACAGCCTCGACCATTTCCGTTTCCGTGAGGCGCTCAAAGAGGCCATGGCCCTGGCACGCCTGGGCAACAAATACCTAGCCGACACCGAGCCGTGGAGCCTGATCAAAACCGACCGCGACCGGGTAGCCACCATCCTCAACATCTGTCTGCAGATCACGGCCAACCTCACCCTCCTGCTGGAGCCTTTCCTGCCCTTCTCCATGAAGAAGTTGCGGGAGATGATCCGCTTCACGGAGACCGACTGGAACCTCATCGGCGGCAGCGACCTGCTACCGGCAGGACACAAGCTGGGCAAGACCAGCCACCTCTTCAGCAAGATCGACGACAAGGAGATCGAAGCCCAGGTGGCCAAACTGCAGGCCACCAAAGCAGCCAACGAGGAGGAGGGGAAGAGCGATCTGCCCCCGCAGAAAAAGGAGGTCTCCTATGACGACTTCATGAAAATGGACATCCGCATGGCGACGATCGTCGCGGCGGTAAAAGTACCCAAGACCAAAAAGCTCCTGCAGCTGACCCTTGACACCGGCATCGACCGCAGGACGGTCGTCTCAGGCATCGCCGAATATTTCTCGCCCGAAGAGATCGTGGGGAAACAGATCGCCGTACTGGTCAACCTCGCCCCGCGCAAGATCAAAGGCATCGAATCGCAGGGCATGATCCTCATGGCCGAGGACCCCGACGGACGTCTGCATTTCATCATCCCGGAAGAGACCACGGAGAACGGGGCACAGGTGAGATAGACGATAAAGCGATAAAGTGATGAAGCGATGAAGCGATGAAGCGATGAAGCGAGGGGGCGATAGGCAAAGCTCGATGCTCGATGCTCGAAGCTTGAAAAACTACGAACTATGAACTACGAACTACTTTTTCAGCAGCCAGTACCCGTCGCCGTTGAGGGGGGCGGTGCGCTGTTCACGCAGGACGGCCAGGGCCTTGCTCCTGTCGGCATAGCCGCCGATGGCCACACGTACGAACCCCTGCGGTCCATCCATGATCCTTACGGGCAGACCGGCCTCTTCCAGACGGTTTTTCAGGGTCTCTGCATTGGCCCTGTTCCGGAAGCTACCGGCCACCACATAATAGGCGGGTGAGGCCTGCACCTTCACTGCGGGAGCCGGCTGTGCCGGGGCAGCTTTCTCTTTTACGGCAGGAGCCGTGGTTTTTTCTTCCGTCAGCGCCGGCTTCGCTTTCTCCTCTTCTTTTTTGGCAGGGGTGGCTGCCGGGGTAATTTCTTTCTTTTCGGGCACGGCTTTCACCGTTTTTGTAACGCTCTTTTCACTGTTGGTTGCGGGAGCGGTGGTCTCCACCGGTGCTTTTTTATGAAAGACATTGAACGAGGAGACATCCAGGCGTTCTTTGCCCAGCCGGGTGTTCCAGCCCACGAACAGCAGGGCGGCGACAGCGGCTGCCGCCGGCACGCCAATGAGGATACGCCGCAGCCGCGGGCTGCCGGCGGTTTTCTCTCCCGTCTCCCGTGTCACAGGAGCGGCACTCCTGCGGCGCCCTTTGTCATAAGCCTCCAGCGGAGCAAAACGGAATTCATCCAGCCCGTAGGCATCGATCAGGAAATTCACGGTGCCGGCCGGCTCAAAAACGATGTTCCTGTCACGGCCCATGCGCAGCTCGCCGATATCCGGCAACTCGATCCTGCGTCCTTTCTCCAGCTTGTGCTTCCACTCTTTCACACGGCCGGACAGCCACCGCCGTGCATCCACATACGACATACCCGTCTTCTCGGATATATGACCGATCAGCAGGCCGTCGTTGTTGGTAAGGCTCCTGTTGAAAGAGATATCTTTCGACGGCGGGGCGAATGTGTTCTGGTTGTAATTGATCGCCGCCGGACGGTAGTTGGCTACGAATCCCCCGAAATCCGGGACGATGACACAGTCATACCGGTACAACAGGTCTTTGATGAATGCACTGAGTTCCATATCCGTTTCTTTTGAAACAAAAATAATCAAAAATATGTACAATCCACCTCTTCCTTCCGGAGGTTCTTAAACTTTTTTTCAACGTACGCATACGGTATTTTTTCGTATTTTTACGCCTCCCTGCGGCGGGTCTGTGGTCCGGCGGCGGGGGCAGAGAACAGCAAAAGCACGGTCCTATGAAAGAGATCCGCATGGTCGATCTGCACTCCCAGTACCTCCGGCTGAAGGAGGAGATCGATGCAGCCATACAGGAGGTGATCGACACCTCAGCCTTCATCAACGGCCCGGCGGTGCGCACCTTCGCCGCCCACCTGGCGGAGTACACGGGTGCGGCCCATGTCATCCCCTGCGGCAACGGCACCGACGCCCTGCAGGCGGCCCTGGCCTCCCTGCATCTGGCGCCCGGCGACGAGGTGATCGTCCCCGACTTCACCTTCATCGCCACCGTCGAGACCGTCGCCCTCCTGGGCCTCACGCCCGTGGTCGCCGACGTGGATCCCGACACTTTCCTGCTGCAGCCCGCGGCGGTGGAACAGCTCATCACCCCCCGCACACGGGCCGTCATCCCCGTGCATCTCTTCGGCCAGACCGTCGACATGGAGCCGCTCATGCAGCTTGCTGAAAAGCACGGCCTCTACGTCATCGAGGACGCTGCCCAGGCCCTCGGCACCCGCTACACCTTCTCCGACGGCACGGAAAAGATGGCCGGCACCATCGGCCACATAGGCTGCACCTCCTTCTTCCCTTCCAAGAACCTCGGAGCTTTCGGCGACGGTGGCGCTATCTTCACCGACGATGAGGAGCGGGCCCTCTTCCTGCGCTCTTATGTCAACCACGGCACACAGAAGAAATACTACCACGAGCGCGTGGGCATCAACTCACGCCTCGACACCCTGCAGGCAGCCATCCTGGATGTCAAACTGCAGCATCTCGACGACTTTATCGCCGCCCGCCAGGCCGTGGCAGCCCGTTACGACGAGGGCCTGGAGAGCATTCCTTTCCTGCAGACCCCCGCCCGCGCTCCCCACACCACCCACAGCTTCCACCAGTACACCCTCGTGACCCGGGGGATCGACAGGACCCGCTTCATGGAACACCTCCGCGAAGCCGGTATCCCCTCCATGATCTACTACCCCCTGCCCATGCACCGGCAGGAGGCTTTCTCCCGATTTTCCTTTTATGGAAAAGATCTGCCCGTTACCCAAAAATTATGTAACACTGTCGTCTCCCTTCCCGTACACACCGAAATGGACCGGGAACAGACCGACTATATCATTTCACGCATCAAAACTTTCCGACCCTGATGGAAAAAGGATATTTTGCGCACGAGACAGCCGTCATCGATGAGGGATGCACCATCGGCGAAGGAACGAAGATCTGGCATTTCACCCACATCATGACCGGTGCCGTCATCGGCAAAAAATGCAACCTGGGACAGAACGTGGTCGTCTCCCCCGGCGTTACCCTGGGCAACAACGTGAAGGTGCAGAACAATGTCTCCATCTATACGGGGGTGATCTGCGAGGATGATGTCTTCCTGGGGCCTTCGATGGTCTTTACCAACGTCATCAACCCGCGCAGCGCCGTGGTGCGCCGCGACCAGTACCAGCAGACCCTTGTAAAAAAAGGTGCTACCATCGGGGCCAATGCCACTATCGTATGCGGGATCACCCTCGGTGAATACTGTTTCATCGGCGCCGGCGCCGTGGTCATACGCGACGTGAAACCTTATGCCCTCGTGGTAGGCAACCCGGCCCGCCGGATCGGCTGGATGAGCGAATACGGCCACCGGCTCGACTTTAATGAAGAAGGCATCGCCGTATGCCCGGAAAGCGGGGAACAATACCGCCTCGAAGGAGAGAACGTTGTGAAGATCCCCCGGGGAGCATAAATTTGCTTTAATAAAACAGGATCATGGACCGATCAGAGGAACCGAAAAATTTTGCACTCATTGGCGTTGCAGGCTACATCGCCGAACGCCATCTGCGTGCCATCCGGGATACCGGCCACCGTCTCGTTGCCGCCATGGATAAACACGACAGTGTGGGCATCATGGACTCTTACTTCCCCCAGGCCGATTTCTTTGTCGAGTTCGAACGTTTCGACCGCCATATCGACAAGCTGCGCCGCCAGGGAACACAGCTCGACTATGTGAGCATCTGCTCGCCCAACTACCTGCACGATTCCCATATACGTTTTGCCCTCCGCCACAAGGCGGATGCCATCTGCGAAAAACCCATGGTCCTCAACCCCTGGAACGTGGATGCCCTGCAGCTCTTCGAGGAAGAGACGGGACAGCGCGTATACAACATCCTGCAACTGCGTCTCCATCCCTCGATCGTGGCCCTGAAAAAAGAGATCGAAAATGCTCCCCCCGGAAAAAAGTACGACGTTGATCTGACCTACATCACAAGCCGCGGCCACTGGTACTATATCTCCTGGAAAGGGGATATCCAGAAATCGGGAGGCATCGCCACCAATATCGGTGTGCACTTTTTCGACATGCTGCAGTGGATCTTCGGCAGGGTACAGACCAACCAGGTACATATGCTGCGCGACGACAAAGCCGCCGGCTATCTGGAATTCGAGAGAGCCCGTGTGCGCTGGCTGCTGAGCATCGACTATAACGACATCCCCGAGAACATCAAAGAGAACGGGCAACGCACTTTCCGCTCCATCACCATCAACGGCAAGGAGATGGAGTTCAGCCAGGGCTTCACCGACCTGCATACCGACAGCTACCGCAACATCCTGGCGGGAAAAGGGTTCGGGATCGATGAGGTGCGGCACTCGATCGAGATCGTGTACGAGATACGTAACAGCACTCCCACAGGTCTTAAGGGAGAATACCACCCACTACTGAAAAATATCTACTGAAATAACTCTTTGGACCCATATAAAATTAAACCGACCGTATGATAGAACAACTGAAAAAAGGTGAAGCCAGGATCTCTGTGGTAGGACTGGGCTATGTGGGCCTCCCCATCGCTCTGGAGCTGGCAAAACATTTCCCCGTTATCGGCTTTGACATCCGTGAGGACCGTGTGCAACTGATGCGACAGGGCATCGACCCCAGCAAGGAGCTGCCCCCGGAGGCCTTTGAGGACAGGAACATCACTTTTACTTCCGACGCCACCAAACTGGCCGAAGCCCGTTTTCATATCGTCGCCGTACCCACCCCCATCGACGACCACAACCTGCCCGACCTGGAGCCGCTGCTCTCGGCCACCGAGACGCTGGCCCGTTACCTGAAAAAAGGAGATTATGTGGTTTATGAGTCAACGGTCTACCCCGGCTGCACGGAAGAAGAATGCATCCCCCTGCTGGAAAAACACTCTTCCCTCACGCTGAACAAGGATTTCAAGGTAGGGTACTCTCCCGAACGCATCAACCCCGGCGACACCCTCCACACACTGACCAAAGTGAAAAAGGTGGTCTCCGGCTCCGACGCGGAAGCCCTGGAGAAGATCTCTGAGATCTATGAGACCATCATCGAGGCAGGCATACACAAAGCCTCGTCGATCAAAGTGGCCGAAGCGGCCAAGATCATTGAGAACACCCAGCGCGATATCAATATCGCTTTCATGAACGAGCTCTCCATCATCTTCAGCCGCATGGGCATCAACACCTTCGAGGTGCTGGAGGCCGCCGGCACCAAATGGAACTTCCTGAAGTTCAGCCCCGGCCTGGTGGGAGGACACTGCATCGGCGTCGATCCCTACTACCTTACCTATAAAGCCCGTGAGCTGGGGTATCACGCACAGATCATCACCTCGGGGCGTTTCATCAACGACTCGATGGGAGGATACATCGCCAAGCAGGTGGTGAAGAAGCTCATCGCCACCGGCAAGGTGTTGCAGAACGCCCGCATCCTCGTCATGGGCATCACCTTCAAGGAAAATGTCAGTGACATCCGCAACTCCAAGGTGGTGGACATCATCCGCGAGCTCAACTCCTACGGCCTCCGGGTCGAGGTCACCGATCCCTGGGCCGAGCCGGAGCAGGTGATGGAAGAATACGGCATCGAACTGAAAGCCAAACCGCAGGGACCTTACGACGCCGTGGTGGTGGCCGTCAGCCACACTCCCTATGTGGAGATGGAGGAGAAAGATTTTAAAGAACTCCTCACCGAAGGGGGTGTGTTCGTGGATGTCAAAGGAGCCTTCCGCGATAAGATCAAAAATTTTGAATACTGGAGCTTATAATTTACGATCATGGGGAAAATACTGGTAACAGGAGGAACAGGATACATCGGTTCCCATACGGCTGTCGAGCTGATCGGCCAGGGTTTTGAGGTGGTCATCGTCGATAACCTCTCCAACTCGCAGGAGCGCACCCTCGACGGCATTGAGGAGATCACCGGCGTACGCCCGCTCTTTGAGCGCTTTGACCTCTGCGACACAGCCAGGACAGAGGCCTTTTTCAAAAAATATACGGACATCGACGCCATCATCCATTTCGCCGCTTACAAGTCGGTGGGCGAGTCGGTGCGGGAGCCACTGAAATATTACCGCAACAACCTGGTCTCGCTGATGAACCTGCTGGAGGCCATGAAGAAGCACGGGGTACAGGGGATGGTTTTCTCCTCCTCCTGCACGGTATACGGCCAGCCCGACGAGCTGCCGGTGACCGAGCAGGCGCCCATACAGAAAGCGGTCTCGCCCTATGGCAACACCAAGCAGATCTCCGAAGAGATCATCGAAGACTTTCTGAAGGCCGAGCCGGCGCTGAACGCCATCTCGCTGCGCTATTTCAATCCCATCGGCGCCCATCCCACCGGCCTCATCGGCGAACTGCCACTGGGGGTGCCGGAAAACCTGGTGCCTTATGTCACCCAGACCGCCATCGGCATCCGGAAAGAACTGAAGGTGTTCGGGGATGATTACGATACCCCCGACGGCTCGGCCATACGCGACTACCTGCACGTCGTCGATCTGGCCAAAGCCCATATTGTGGCCATACGCCGCATCCTCGAGGGGAAACAGAAGAGGAACTATGAAGTGTTCAACCTGGGCACCGGCCGTGGTGTGTCGGTGTTCGAGATCATCCACACCTTCGAGGAGGTGACCGGCGTGAAGGTCAACTATGTGGTCACGGACCGCCGCCCCGGCGACATCGAAAAGATCTGGGCCGACCCCACCTACGCCAACAAGGAGCTGGGATGGAAGGCCGAAAGCACCCTCGGCGAAGCCCTCCTCTCCGCCTGGAAATGGGAACAATACTACCGCAACCACCTGGAACAGGCAAAACAGTGATCTTATGACATCCTTCCGACAGGCCATCATCATCACCGGCGGCGCCGGCTTCATCGGCTCCCATACGGTGCGTCTCTTCGTCAACAAATACCCGGAAATCCTGATCATCAACCTGGACAAGCTCACCTACGCCGGTAACCTGGAGAATCTCCGGGATATTGAAGGGAAAGAGAATTATCTTTTTGTGAAGGGAGACATCACCGATGAAGGCCTGGTCTTTTCGCTTTTTGAAAAGTACCCTGTCACGGGCGTGATCCACCTGGCCGCCGAGTCGCATGTGGACCGCTCCATCACCAACCCCCTGGAGTTCATACAGACCAACATCATCGGCACGGTGACCCTGATGAACGCCGCCCGGGAGGCATGGAAAGAGCAACCCGAAGGGAAGCGCTTCTACCAGATCTCCACCGACGAGGTGTACGGCAGCCTGGGAGCGGAAGGATACTTCACCGAGACCACCCCCTATGATCCGCAGAGCCCGTACTCGGCCTCGAAAGCCGGCGCCGACCATTTTGTGCGGGCCTACGGCAACACCTACGGACTGCCCCATGTCATCACCAACTGCTCCAACAACTACGGGCCTTACCAGTTCCCCGAAAAACTGATCCCCCTGACCATCAACAATATCCTTCACAAAAAGCCCATCCCGGTTTACGGAAAAGGAGAGAACATCCGCGACTGGCTGTATGTGGAAGATCATGCCCGGGCCATCGACCTGGTCTTTTTCCGGGGCCGCAACGGCAGGACATACAATATCGGAGGGAATAATGAGTGGAAGAACATCGATCTGGTGAAAAAGCTGTGCGACATCACCGACCGTCTGCTGGGACGTCCCGCAGGATCATCCCGCGGGCTGATCACCTTCGTTAAAGACCGCGCCGGCCACGACCTGCGTTATGCCATCGACTCGTCGCGGATACGCGATGAGCTGGGGTGGCAGCCGGAAACCTCCTTCGACGATGGCCTGACCCAAACCGTGCAATGGTATCTCGACAACACCGAATGGCTCGAACACATCACCACCGGTGCCTATGCAAAATACTACGAACAACAGTACGGAACGACGAATGATGAACGATGAAGGATGAACCTGAAACTTGGAACCTGGAACCTGGAACTAAATTTCCGTGTACATTAAGATCAGCCGCATGGGCCGGCTGTTATCCCATGCGTTCATGATGAGGCGGTCCATGCCAAAGGCCGGATCATCGGCAACGATATAGTAATCCCGGGTGTCGCTTTTCCCCGTAAGATAATCCTGCACCTGCTTTGTAAAATTGATGTAATAGGAATCATCATCCTCATTGTACTTCCCGTCATAGAAATCGGGGACCTGGCGGTCCACAACATCCATGAAAAGGCTGTCTCCCCGTCTGACACGCAAGGCCAGCAAAGAAGGCTTGCCCATGGCATATCCCATAGGATCTTCGTGATAAGGCACTACCAGCGTTACTTTGTTCAGCACGACCGATGAATCCTTATATCTTTCGAGCCCCGGGATGGAGAGTTTGGTATACACTCCGCTGAGTCCCTGCATATAACAAACGCTGTCGCTCTTCTCCTGGTTGAGATAGCGGATGGCGGTACCGGCAGGCGCCTCTCCGTAATCATGCCTGTACATACCCACCCTGCCGCAATATCCGTTGATGTAAAAGGGGTACATCAGATTATCGGAGAGGTCGTTATGATAGTAAATGGCCAGATAGGTCTCCGGGGCCAGGAGAGTCACCGAAATGGTGCCTCCCTCCCCCGGCTGGGAGACCGGATCGGTGGCAACATATAACCCCTTAAAGTGACTAAGGAAAAGGGCCTGGTCTTTCAGGACCGCCGTATCCCGGATGATCTTGCGACCGAAGGTGCGGGAGAGATAAACGGTGACCATCGTATCGCCGGGGGTGTACATCGCCGAGCCTACCGGCCATTTGCTGATAGAATCCCCCATCTCAAAAGTGGAATAATAGATCGTATCATAGCGGAGGGTCCTGAAGGACTCATACACATTGATGCGCTGCTGTGTGATCTCATTCCCCTTGTAATCGCCGATCACCAGAAAAAGCTTGACCGAATCGACATCCGCATTGTTGCCGGGGGTCCACGGGTTAGAGAGACGGTATTGCGTGGCAAAAGTGGCTCGGGTACGCCCGAAGACCGGGTCGAGGAGATCGCCCAACACATATCCTGAAGCATGATCGGTACGCACCGAGTCCATGGTCCAGACAGAGGTATGGATACGCAGGGTGTCCACATAGACGGGCTGCACACGTCCCAACACGCTTTTCAGCTCCAGGCCAATGTCCGTAGCTTCATCCTCGCAGGAGACCACTGCGGCCAAAAGGATCAGAAATAAAACCGGTAAAATTACGGGACGCCATGCTTTCTCCCTCGTCCCCCGTTCAAACATCCGCATTGATCTTCCCGTTTAATACAGACTCGTAAAAGTCCGTGTAAGCATCTATAAAATTCTCTTCATCCTGATATTCCAGTGCTTGCAGCCCCCGTTCCCTGACAAAGGCCGGGATGGCTTCCGGTATTTCCCTGCTGCCGTAAATGACCGCATCGGAATGTTGCAGGGCCAGCTTCATCACACCCTCCCAGGAGAGGTCGTTCATCACCTCCAGATCTTCCCCGCCGATGCCGTCCAGCATCAGTTTCTCCCGGAAGGCCGGCTTCAGAGTGCCTTCGAATTTATCGTTGTATACCGAATAGATCACTTTCACATTGGTAAAGATCGGATCATCATGATAGGCTTTCTTCAGGTACAGCGGCACCAGGCTGCCAAACCAGCCCAGGCAGTGCACGATGTCGGGGGCCCACCGCAGTTTCTTCACGGTCTCCAGCACACCCCGGGCAAAAAAGATCGCCCGTTCGTCGTTGTCCTCAAAAGGCTTGCCCTCCTCATCCTCCATAACGAACTTCCGCTGGAAATAGTCTTCGTTCTCGATAAAATATACCTGCATCCGTGCCGCCTGGATCGACGCCACCTTGATGATCAGCGGATGATCGGTCTCATCGATGATGATGTTCATCCCCGAGAGGCGGATCACTTCATGCAACTGGTTGCGACGTTCATTGATATTACCGTACTTCGGCATGAAAGTCCTGATCTCATTTCCTTTCTCCTGCACCCCCTGCGGGAGGTACCGGGCCACTTTCGAGATCTCACTCTCAGGTAAATAAGGAGTGATCTCCTGAGAAACATAAAGAACTTTGTATTTATTCATCCTGCCATCATTTTCCCGTTCAACAACTCCAGGGCCCTCGTTTTGCACAACACTGATTCTCTGGATGTTGTTTAACAAAAAAGCCGTTAACTTTTCTTTGTGAAATTTATGCAAAGATAGTAAATTTTCTTCATATTTGTGTTTTATTCTGAAACCAAAGATGATACGTCGCCGTTCATTCCTGATCAACCCTCAATACCACCGACCATGCTGACCGTAAAGTTACCGGAAGAGCTGGACAGGCACCTGGCCCCTTTCCGCGAAAAAGGCCGGGACACCGGTTTTGTCCCCACCATGGGAGCCCTCCATGAGGGTCATCTCTCGCTGATACGCTGCTCCCTGCAGCAGGATCCTGTGACGGTGGTCTCCATCTTCGTCAACCCCACCCAGTTCAATGACCCGGAAGATCTGAAAAAATATCCCCGCCGCACGAAGGAAGACCTGGCCCTGCTGGAACAGGTGCTGCGAGCGGACGACGTGGTCTTCCTGCCCGAAGAAAAGACCATCTACCCCGAGCCCGACACGCGCATTTTCGACTTCGGCCTGCTCGACAAGGTGCTGGAAGGAGAGTTCCGCCCCGGCCATTTCAATGGCGTGGCCCAGGTCGTCAGCCGCCTCTTTGAGCTCGTGAAGCCCGTGCGTGCCTACTTCGGCCTGAAAGATTTCCAGCAGCTGGCCGTGATACGCCGCATGACAGAGATCCTCTCCCTGCCTGTCACCCTCATCCCCTGTCCCATCATCCGCGAACCCGACGGCCTGGCCATGAGCTCACGCAACCTGCGCCTGGGAAAAGAAGAACGGGAACAGGCACCCCGCATCTACCGCACCCTGCAGGCTGCCACTACCCTGAAAAACAACATGAGCGTGCAGGAGCTGGAACAGTGGGTAAAGGAAAAGATCGAAGAAGCCCCCCGCCTCAAGGTGGAGTACTTCCGGGTGGTCCGTGCAGACACTTTCCGGCCGGTAAAGGACTGGAACGAACCCGGCCCCAAACAGGGCCTCGTGGCGGTGTGGGCCGGAGAGGTGAGACTGATAGATAATGTGAGTTTTGAGTTATGAGTTAAGAGTATCGAGTTGACAGTTCACAGTTCATAGTTCATAGTTCACAGTTCATAGTTCATAATTTTTCGAGCTTCCCCGCCCGGATGAACGGATTCATCCGTTCGGACGGGGAGCATCGAGCTTCGAGCTTCTTCGAGCTTCTTTCCTGAACATTCTATTAAAAGATTGTTTATCTTTGCAGCGTTATGTGGTTAGAGGTAGTCAAATCGAAGATCCATAAGGTGACCGTTACGGAAGCCAACCTGCAGTATGTGGGGAGCATCACCATTGACGAAGACCTGATGGACGCCGCCAACATCATGGAGAACGAGAAGGTGCAGGTGGTGAACATCAACAATGGTGAGCGGCTGGAGACCTATGTCATCCGGGGAAAACGCGGCTCGGGGGAGATCTGCCTCAACGGCCCTGCTGCCCGCAAGGCTGCCGTGGGCGATGTGATCATCATCATCTCCTACGCTTACCTCACCCCTGAGGAGGCCCGTTCTTTCAGACCCTCCCTCGTCTTCCCCGACACCGACACCAACAAACTCGTAAAGTAGGGTCCTCTTGAAAAAGCAGATTCTCCAGACCGTTCGTTTTCTGACCTTCCTGTCTTTGGCCCTTTTTCTGTTATACCTTGCTTTCAAGGGCATCGACCTGCACCGTGTCTGGCACGAGCTGAAACACGCCCGTTATGGCTGGCTGCTGCTCACCCTGCCCATCGGTCTGCTCAGCCATATCTTCCGTGCCTGGCGCTGGAACCTCCTCATCGAACCCCTGGGCTACAAGCCCCCCCTCGCCCACACTTTTTATGCGGTCATGTCGGGCTACCTGGCCAACCTGGCCCTGCCCCGCCTGGGGGAGGTGGTGCGCTGCGGATCCCTCACCAAGACCGACAAGGTGCCTTTTGACAGCCTGCTGGGCACCGTCATCGCCGAGCGCGTCGTCGATCTGCTCGCCCTCCTCCTGCTGATGATCATCACCTTCTTCATCAAGATCCATTTCTTCGGGGATTTCCTCTACCGTCAGGTCTTCCTTCCCCTGACGGATCGCTTTACCGGCCTGCTCAGCCACACCCTCACCCTTGTGATCATCCTGCTGGTCCTGGCAGCTGCAGTGATCCTGCTGAAAATATACTGGAAAAAGATCCGCCACATCGGCCTGGTCCGGAAGCTCAAAGACTTTCTCGTGGGTATCCTCAACGGCATACGCACCATCGCCCGGATGAAGCAGAACGGGTTGTTCCTCCTGGTCACGCTCCTGATCTGGACCATGTACTTTCTCACCGCCTGGCTGGTGCTGTTCATGCTCCCCGAGACGGCCGGCATGTCGCCCGTCGACGGACTCTTCCTGCTGGTGGTGGGCAGCCTGGGCATGGTCGTTCCCGTGCAGGGCGGCATAGGCGCTTATCACTGGATCGTCTCCTCCGCCCTTACCCTCTACGGTATCTCCCGTGCAACAGGCCTCGCCGTGGCCACCCTGGCCCACGAATCCCAGACCCTCCTCATCCTCGTCGCCGGCGCCTTCTCCATGATCATGGTGGTGTTGATAAGGAATAAGTCCTCACGGACTTAGTTTGAGGTTTGAGGTTTGATGCGCCTGCGGCGCGTTTGAGGTTCGTGGTTCGTAGTTCGTAGTTAGTAGTACGAGTATCGAGTTATTCGAGCTTCGAGCTTCGAGCTTCGAGCATCGAGCATCGAGCTTCGAGCTTCGCACTTCCTTCTGCCTTTTGCCTTTTTACTTTTACCTTTTTTCTATCTTTACATCATGGCAAGATCAAGATCTATATGGGTATGTCAAAACTGCGGGGCAGAGTCGCCCAAATGGGTTGGTCGTTGTCCGGTGTGCGGGGAGTGGAACACCTATGTGGAGGAGCTGGTCGCCAAACCCTCCCCCGGCAAATCCCGCGGCGGCGTCTCCTCCTCATCTCCGCCGCAGCCGCTGGCCCACGTGCACTCGCCCGACCATGAGCGGTTGCTCACACGCACCGGCGAGTTCAACCGTGTCCTGGGCGGCGGCATCGTCCCCGGCACCCTCATCCTGCTGGGGGGTGAGCCCGGCATTGGCAAGTCGACACTGGCGCTGCAGGTATGCCTGCAGCTCTCGCCGGGCCCCGCCCTTTATGTCTCCGGCGAGGAGAGCGCCGAACAGATCAAGCTGCGCGCCGACCGCCTGGGGCTGCCGCAGGAGAACACCCTCATCTACGCCGAGACACGCCTGGAGGCCATCCTCGACCAGATACGCAACCTCTCCCCGCAGCTGGTGGTGGTCGACTCCATACAGACCATCACCACCGAGGAGATCACCTCCTCTGCCGGCACGGTCTCCCAGATCCGGGAGTCGGCAGCCAGGCTGCTGGCCCTGGCCAAAGAGACCGCCATCCCCATCCTCCTGATCGGCCACATCACCAAAGAGGGTACCCTCGCCGGTCCCAAGGTCCTGGAACATATCGTCGATGTGGTGCTGCACTTCGAAGGAGACACCAAATTCTTTTTCCGCATCCTGCGGGTGCTGAAGAACCGTTTCGGCTCCGCCTCCGAGCTGGCCCTCTTTGAGATGAAAGAGGATGGCCTGCAGGAGATCCTCAACCCTTCCGAGTTGCTGCTCTCCCACCTGGACGGCTCCCTCAGTGGCATCGCCACCGCTGCTACCATCGACGGGGTACGTCCTTTCCTCATCGAGATACAGGCGCTGGTGAGTACCGCTGTGTATGGCACGCCCCAGCGCAGCACCACCGGCTTCGATATACGGCGGCTCCACATGCTGCTGGCCGTCCTGGAGAAAAGAGCCGGCTTCCGCCTCTCGGCCCGCGACGTTTTTCTTAACATTGCCGGCGGCCTGCGCGTGGATGACCCGGCCATCGACCTGGCCGTCACCGCCGCTATCCTCTCCTCCTACCTCGACCTCCCCGTAACCCCCTCCATCGCCTTTGCCGCCGAAGTGGGACTGTCGGGAGAGATACGCCCCGTGACACGCATGGACCAAAGGATCAGCGAAGCCGACAAACTGGGATTCAAAAAGATCATGATCTCCGGCTACAACGCAAAAAAAACAGAGACTTCCCGACACAAAATAACGGTCATCCCCGTAAAAAGGATGGAAGATGTTGTCAGATATTTGTTTAACCCCAAAAACCCGAAACCATGAAACGGATCATCCTCTCCATGCTCATTCTCTCTTTTCTCATCACGGGCTGTGATACCCTGGAGCAGGTCCTCACCAGCAGCGGAGGCCTGACCAAAGAAGAGATCGTCAACGGTCTGAAAGAAGCCCTGAAGAAAGGTACCGAAGAAGCGGTCACGACCCTGGCCAAAGAGAACGGGTTCTATCTCGACCCGGAGGTAAAGATCCCTTTCCCGGAAGAAGTGCAGTATGTGGCAGACAAGCTGAAGGCTCTGGGTCTCTCATCGCTGGTGGATAACTTCGTGAAACAGATGAACCATGCTGCCGAGGAAGCCGTCTCCAAAGCCGGGCCCATCTTTTTTGATGCCATCCGGCAGATGACCATCACCGATGCGGTGGACATCCTCAATGGCAACGACCATGCAGCCACCGATTATTTCCGCTCTAAGACATACTCCCAACTGGTAGAAGCATTTAAGCCGGATATCTCCCATGCGCTTAACACCTTACATGTATCGGACTACTGGGCCAAGGTCACCCGCGCCTACAACAAGTTACCCCTCACCAAAAAGGTGGAGACCGACTTGCCGCAATACGTTACAGAGAAAGCCATCGACGGACTTTTTGTCAAGGTAGCCGAGCAGGAAAAGCTGATCCGCGAGGACCCCAAAGCCCGTACTACGGAGCTGCTGAAGAAGGTGTTTGCCCAGGCAGGGCATGCGGTCGTTCAGTAAACAGAGAGCTCCGGCAAGAGGGCATGTGACCGCTATCGCAGGATGTCATCCAGCTCGTTGGTCCGGGCCCCCTCCTGTGAGTCGTCACAGTTGAGGTTGATATTGAAATCGGGCGGGGCCTCAAAAACATCGCTCTGCATAATGCCGTATTGCGGATCCTCATAGATCTTTTTCATGTAGAGGGCAAAGATCGGCAAAGCCATATTGGCGCCCTGCCCCATGTGGAGGGTCTTGAAATGCACCGAGCGGTCTTCCCAGCCGGTCCAGACGCCCGTCACCAGGTTGGGCGTGACGCCGATGAACCATCCGTCGGAATGGTTCTGCGTAGTACCGGTCTTGCCGCCGATCTGGTTCATCAGCTGATACTTGTAACGCAACCGGATAGCGGTGCCTCCCCGCACCACACCTTCCAGGAGGTTGACCATCAGATAAGCATCTTTCTCACTGATGGCTTCATTGAAATAGGGACGGAAAGTGGAGATGGTATTGCCGGCCTTGTTCTCAATGCGGGTCACGAAAATGGGTTGCACGAACACCCCTTTGTTGGCAAATGTGCCATAGGCGCCTGTCAGCTCATAAAGGCTCAGGTCGGAGGTGCCCAGGAAAATGGAATAGACCGGGTCGATGGGGCTGCGGATACCCATTTTGCGCATGATGTTGATCACCGCCTGGGGATTGAACTGTTTCATCAGCCAGGCGGAGATATAGTTCTCCGAATTGGCCAGCCCCCATTTCAGGGTCACCATCTTACCCCAGTACTCTTTCCGGCCTGTGCTTTTGGGGATCCACACCGTATCGTTCACCCGGAACACCTGGGGGATGTCCGGCACCTTGTAACAGGGCGTGTAGCCGTCCTGCATGGCCAGGGTATAGAGGAAAGGTTTGATCGTACTGCCTACCTGCCTTTTCTGAGCAACGACCGCATCGAACTTGAAAAACCGGAAGTCGGGACCTCCCACATACGCTTTCACATAACCGGTATGCGGATCAAAGCTCATCATCCCCGAACGGATATAAAACTTGTAATAACGCAATGAATCCATGGGGGACATGACCGTATCGAGGATGCCATGCCACGAAAAGACCTTCATCGGCACGGGCGTGTTGAACACTTTCACGATGCTGTCGGAAGGCATACCTCTGTTACGAAGTTTCCTGTACCTGTCGGTACGCCGCATGGCGCGTTCCATGATGTCTTTGATCTGGCTGGGCTTAAGATAGTCCGAGAAAGGCGGATGACGGCTGCTCTTGACATCCTCGAAAAAAGCCTCCTGCAGCTCCCCGCCCAGATGCTCGCGGACCGCCTCTTCGGCATATTGCTGGAAAGTGGCATTGATGGTGGTGTAGATCTTCAGGCCGTCACTGTAGATATTATAATCGGAACCGTCGGGTTTCTTGTTCTTGTGGCACCATCCGTAGAGCGGATCATGTTCCCACTGATAGAGGGCTTCCTTGTATTGTTCATCCGTAAAGAAGTATTCCCGCTGCGGATAGGTCTTCATCATGGTCGTGCGGATGTATTCCCGCAGATAGGCCGCCGGCCCCAGGTTATGGCTCTCGATCTTCAGATGCACTTCCAGGGGCAGTTTTGATATGGAATCATAGGTCGCCCTGTCGATAAATCCGTATTTGAGCATCTGCGACAGCACCACGTTCCGTCGCTTCCGGGTCACCTCCGGCCGCCGCACGGGGTTGTAATAAGCGGGATTCTTCACCATTCCCACCAGCATAGCGGCCTGCTCGAGGGTGAGGGAATCGGGGGTGGTCTGAAAATAAATATCAGCCGCCGAATGGATGCCTACGGCCTGGTAGAGAAAATCAAACACGTTGAGATACATGTCGATGATCTCCTCTTTGGTGTAGCTGCGTTCCAGCTTAACGGCCGTGACCCACTCCTTGAACTTGGTGATGCCCAGACGCACCATGCGGGCCGGGGCAAAATGCACCGTGGTCGTATCGCGGGGGAACAGGTTCTTGGCCAGTTGCTGCGAGATGGTGCTGCCTCCGCCGGCACCTGTCTGCCCCATCAGGAACGTCTTGACAAAGACACGCCCCAGCCCACGCACATCGATGCCCGAATGCTTGTAGAACCGCACATCTTCGGTGGCAATGAGCGCATCGGTGACCCAGGGAGAGATATCCTCATAGGTGGTCCACACCCTGTTCTGAATATAGAACTTGCCCAGTAACTTCCCGTCCTCGGAATAAACCTCCGAAGCAAGGTTCCTGCGGGGATTCTCCAGCTCCTCAAAAGTAGGCATGGGCCCCATCTTGCCGAGGGAGATCAGCACAAAGATCAGGATCACCGACAGAACCCCCAGCGCATAGAGCACCCAGAACCAGATCACATATTTTTTTTCCTGCGGATTTGCTTTTGCCATGGCCTTTTTTCGTTCGACAGCGCCAAAAATAGTAAATATTAAAGAATAAATTTTGAACTTACTGCAGTTATTAATTTACTTTGCAGCGATTTAAAAACGTTGTTATCCAGGGAAA
Organism: Bacteroidales bacterium; assembly: GCA_027028505.1. GTDB lineage: Bacteria > Bacteroidota > Bacteroidia > Bacteroidales > VadinHA17 > DRPN01. The sequence goes on along the minus strand of JALVJE010000267.1, from coordinate 27,103 downwards.
AGTATGGAAGGAAAAAATAATCTCATCATCGTTGAATCCCCTGCCAAGGCCAGGACCATAGAGAAAATACTGGGCAAAGAATACCGGGTAAAGTCCAGTTTCGGGCATATCCGTGATCTGGAAAAAAGGAACCTCGGCATTGACATAGAGCACGACTTTCAACCCCGGTATGTGGTGCCGGAGGATAAAAAAAAGGTGGTCAGTGAGCTGAAGAAAGCCGTGAAGGAATCGTCCGGCATCTACCTGGCGTCCGATGAGGACCGTGAGGGGGAAGCGATCGCCTGGCATCTCTCGGAGGTGCTGAGCCTCCCTGCGGAGACCACCAAAAGGATCGTTTTCCATGAGATCACACCCACCGCCATCAAGGAAGCCCTCACCACGCCCCGCACCATCGATCATAATCTGGTGAATGCCCAGCAGGCACGCCGCATCCTGGACCGCCTGGTGGGATATGAGCTGTCACCCGTGCTCTGGAAAAAAATTAAACCTTCCCTCTCTGCCGGCCGCGTGCAGTCGGTAGCCGTGCGACTGGTGGTCGACAGGGAAAGAGAGATCCATCAGTTCAAGATGCAATCCTATTACCGGGTCACGGGCGAGTTCTACATCGTGAAGGAGGGCAAGCTGTTCCTGCTGAAAGCCGAATTGAACGAGCGTTTTTCTTCCCGCGAGGAAGCCATGGCTTTCCTCTCCTCTCTGCAGGGAAGAACGTTCAGTGTCACAGAGGTCACCAAGAAACCGCTGAAAAGGACGCCGCCGCCGCCTTTTACCACCTCCACCCTGCAACAAGAGGCCAGCCGCCGCCTGAAATTCTCGGTCGCCTATACCATGTCGCTGGCCCAGCGGCTCTATGAGGCAGGACACATCACCTATATGAGGACCGACTCGGTCAACCTGTCAAAACTGGCCCTCAACACCGCCCATAAATGGATCACGGAAAAATTTGGCGCGGAATATGCCAAAACCAGACAATACCGTACCAAATCGAAAGGCGCCCAGGAAGCCCACGAAGCCATCCGTCCCACCTATCTCAACAAGGAGACGGTGGATGTGCCCAAAGCCGAGCAGAAGCTTTACGATCTGATCCGCAAGCGCACGCTCGCCTCCCAGATGGCCGACGCCCGCATTGAAAAAACCACGATCACCATCACCCCGGAGGGTCTGGACAAGGTGTTCGTGGCCACCGGCGAAACAGTACTCTTCGACGGGTTCCTGAAAGTGTGGTCTGATAAAGAAGAGGGAGAGAGCAGCGGAGAGGCCTACCTGCCCCCCATCACCAAAGGCACCCCCCTGAAATACAAAAGCATCACAGCCACGGAGCGTTTCTCCCAGCCACCCCCCCGTTACAACGAGGCTATGCTGGTCAGAAAACTGGAAGAGCTGGGGATCGGAAGACCCTCCACCTATGCTCCTACCATCACGACCATACAACAGAGGGGATACGTTGTAAAAGAGGACCGGCCCGGAGAGACACGCAACATCAACGTCCTAACACTGAAAGAGGACAAGGAAAAGATCGAAGAAAAGACCAAAAAGGAATCTTTCGGAAAAGAAAAAGGGAAGCTCTTCCCCAGTGATATCGGCATGGTGGTCAATGATTTCCTGCTGGAGCATTTCGGAGAGATCCTCGACTACAATTTTACCGCCAAAGTGGAAAAACAATTTGATGAGATCGCCCGGGGAAGGATCAACTGGACGGAAATGATCCGGAAGTTCTATAAAGGATTCCATCCCAAGGTGGAGAGCACGGAAAAGAGTACGGGAAAAACCACCGGTGAGCGGGTATTGGGGAAAGATCCGGAAAGCGGCGAAGAGGTGATCGTAAAAGTAGGACGTTATGGCCCGGTGGTACAGCTGGGCCGTGCCGACGGCGACAAAAAGCCCAGGTATGCCAGCCTGAGAAAGGGTCAGCTCATAGAGACCATCACCCTCGAAGAGGCCCTGCAACTGTTCCGTCTGCCACGGGTCGTGGGCACGTTCGAGGAGCAGGAGGTCGTCGCAGCCATAGGGCGCTTCGGCCCCTATCTGCGTCACAACGGGAAATTCTATTCCCTGCCGCCCTCCGATGATCCCCATACCGTCACAATCGAAAGAGCCGCAGAGATCATCCTCGAAAAGAGAGAAGCCGAAAAGAAAAAGGTGATAAAGACCTTCGAAGAAGATCCGGACCTCCGGATCCTCAACGGACGGTGGGGCGCTTATATAAAATACAAGAAGAACAACTACCGCATCCCCAAAAACAAAAAAGCTGAAGAGCTCACCTATGAGGAATGCATGAAACTGATAAATGAGGCCCCTGCCGGCAGGAAAAGAAACCACAAATGATCAATCACCGGGAGAAACAATATGGACCTGAACGACTATTTTGATCCTGTAAGCCTTCCGAAACCCCTGGTCAGGAATGTACATGCCAGGGACGAGTTCGGCAGGCGTCTGGCCATCCACACCCCCGACACTCCCATTCCGGAGGTAAAGGATTTTGATATGGCCCTCATGGGGGTTCCGGAAGACAGGAACTCCCAAAACAAAGGATCCCTGGAGGCTCCCGACCACATACGGCGGAAGCTCTATTCCCTGGGCCGGCTGCGCAATGCGATCACTATGATCGATCTGGGGAATATGCGCCCCGGGTCATCCCCGAAAGATACCTTTTACGGCATACGGGACATTGTCTTTTATCTTCTGGAAAACGATGTTATCCCCGTTATCATGGGAGGCACACAGGACATCACCCTGGGGTGTCATGAGGCGGTCCTGAAATACCGCGGCCGTTCCCGTATCCTCACCCTCGATGCCCGCCTGGATATGGACAAGGGTGAAGAAGAGATCTCCTCGGATACCTGGCTCGGGAAGATCATACAGGAGCAAAGGGGGAAGACCGGATATGTTAACCTGGGACATCAGGAATATCTGGTCAGCCCTGCCGATCTGGAGAAGCTTACTGCAAGAGGGTTTCGTTCGATACGGCTGGGACGTATCCGGGAGAACCTTCCTTATTATGAGCCTTTCTTCCGGGATTCGGACATACACAGTTTTGATCTCTCGTCGGTACGGCAGAGCGATGCGCCGGCAACGCTCAACCCGTCACCCAACGGTTTTTCCGGCCATGAGATCTGCCAGCTGGCCCTTTTTTCCGGTCTGAGCGATCATATCTCCGTGTTCATCGTCACCGAGGTCAACCCCCGCCTGGATGTACGGGACCAGACCACCCACCTGGCAGCCCAGATGATATGGTTCTTTGCCAGCGGTCTGGCCCAGAGAAGCCGTGAGATCCCCGACCCGGATAATGAGAATTTCACCCAGTACACCATCGACCTGGAAGAGGCCGGCTCCCGGATCACCTTCCTCAAAAGCAACCGAACCAACCGCTGGTGGTTCCTCAGCCCTGTGCCCGACAAGATCACAGGCCGCCAGGAATGGGTAGCCTGCTCCTCACAGGATTACCACCTGGCCGGACAGCGGGAGATCCCGGAACGCTGGCTCGACTTTCTCAAGTGATCCAGCCACCGGATATCTGTAACATTTTCCGTAAAATTAAGTATAAGGAATGTGGCCGTCAGGGAAGTTATGAACAGTCCATGTTGATAAATTTGGTGGGAAATAATATTTTTGTTTTCTTTGACTAAGAGAATATTTATTCATTCATCGATGATACTTCGCTGATGGACAGCCGGATAGCAAAGGTTTTCGGAACAGGGTTAATGATGATCATGTTGGGTTTGGGAACTGTTTTCGGACAACAAGATCCGCAAATGAGCCAGTTTATGTTCAGTAAACTATCTTATAATCCCGGTTTTGCAGGCAGTTCGGGCGGCATATGCGCCACCGGAATGAACCGTCAGCAGTGGGTGGGTTTTAAAGGAGCTCCTTCGACCACGGTCTTTCAGGGGGAAGCTTTTGTAAAACCTTTCGGTATCTCCAGTGGCGTAGGTCTCTCTTTCACCAGCGACAAACTGGGTTTCGAAAAAAACCTCACCATCACCGGCACTTACGCCTACCGGCTGGAGATAGGCAAAGGAAGCCTCGGGATAGGTCTCAGTTTCGGGCTGCTCAACAAAGCCCTGGATCCCTCCTGGGAGATCCCTACAAGTGATTATCATACCCCTCCGGGAGGGGATCCCCTGATACCGGAAAACAAAGAGAGTGTGCTGGCCTTCGATCTGGGGGCCGGTCTCTTTTACCAGTCGGACGAATTCTATGTGGGAGTTTCTTCCACACATCTGAACCAACCTGTTATTAAATATACCAAAGGAGAACCTTTTGTTGCCCGTCACTATTATGTGGTTGCCGGATACAACCTGCGCCTGCCGAACCCTGCTTTCGAACTGTTGCCCTCGCTGTTCCTGCAATCGGACGGCAGAGCCACCCAGCTGACAATGAATGTTAACCTCCTTTACAATAAAAAAGTATGGGGCGGCGTTTCTTACAGAACAGGAGATGCGGTAATTGGTTTGATAGGACTACAACTTATTAACGGCCTGAGAATAGGATATTCATATGATTTCCAGACTTCTGCCATACACTCTTATACGGGAGGAACACACGAAGTGATGATAAAATATTGTTTCAATGTGAGTTTGCAACACGAACCGAAAAATTATAAAAGTATCCGTTTTTTATGATTTTTAAAAAAAAATATATTACTTGCAGTATTAATAACATTGTAGCGCTATGAAAAAATTGAGTATTATCGGGGTGATTGTTATTTTTATCCTGAGTGGTTGTGGTAGTTCATCCTACAATGGAGAACTTGTTGGGGTGCCGGGAAAAAGATATTTCGAGCCCGAGCCCTATGGCATGGTCTTCATCCCTCAGGGGAGCTTCAACATGGGACCCAGCGATCAGGACATAAGCTGGGCCATGAACTCAGCCAGCAAAACCGTTACGGTAGACGCTTTCTGGATGGATGAGACAGAGATCACCAACAGTGAATACAGGCAGTTCATCAATTATGTCAGAGACTCCATTATCCGTTACAAACTGGGAGAAGCCGGCATTGAAGGCTTTTTCAAGGTGGATGCCAACGGAGATGAATACGACCCGCCTATTATCAACTGGGAAACGCCTTTTACGGGGAAAGCCATGACCGAAGACATCAAGAACATCGTGGATGAGATGTATTATGCCCCCAATGAGCGTTTCTTTGGCAAAAAACAGATCGACACCCGCAAGCTCATCTATTCTTATTTCTGGATCGACCTTAAGCAGGCTGCCAAGGAATCCAATAAATATGACTATAAGACCCAGTCCTATCATGGCAAGGTGTATGATTACGTGAATGAGAAATGGATCCCCATCCAGGACCGCTCGGCGTTCATCTTCCATGATGAGGTGCCCTGTTATCCCGATACGCTGGTGTGGATACGTGATTTTACCTATTCTTACAATGAGCCCTGGACGAACATGTATTTCTGGCACCCCTCTTTTTATGAATACCCTATCGTAGGGGTTACCTGGAAACAGGCCAATGCTTTCAGCATCTGGAGGACCAAGACGCTCAACGATTATCTCTTCTCGGAAGGACGCCCCAGCGTACAGGAATACCGGCTGCCCACCGAGACCGAGTGGGAATACGCGGCCCGGGGAGGACTCGATCTCTCCATGTATCCCTGGGGCGGCATCTACACACGTAACAACCAGGGTTGCTTTCTGGCCAACTTCAAGCCCCTGAGAGGGAATTATATCGATGACGGAGCACTGGTCACCAATAAAGTAGGATCTTATGAACCCAATGAGTTCGGCCTTTACGATATGGCAGGGAACGTAGCAGAATGGACCTCCAGCGCTTATGATGAATCCGCCTATCAGTTCATTCACGATATGAACCCCGATTATAAATACAATGCACGTCCCGACGAGAATCCCGTGATGAAACGCAAAGTGATCCGGGGCGGCTCATGGAAAGATATCGCCTATTATCTGCAGGTAAGTACACGTACTTATGAATATCAGGACTCTGCCTCCTCTTATATCGGATTCCGTAATGTTCGTTCGTATATGGGAACCGGCAAATAACAAAAATGTAAAAAGTGGATTTAATTCTTAATAAATAACTTTTAGATCATGAAAATAAAGGAATTAGTTCAAACCAGTGGCTGGAAAAATTTCATGGCCAAACTGTACGGTTGGGGTGCTTCGATCGTTATCATTGGTGCATTGTTCAAGATCCAGCACTACCCCGGTGCCGGGCTCATGCTCATCCTCGGTCTGGGGACGGAAGCCGTCATTTTCTTCTTTTCGGCTTTTGAGCCTCCACACGAAGAGCCCGACTGGACCCTTGTGTACCCCGAACTGGCAGGGCTGACCGACGAGGACGAGGATGTCCTGCCCGCCAGCCATCGTGGGGGTGGCTATGGAGGTTCCTCCTCCGCACTGGAAAAATTTGATAAGCTCCTGGAAGAAGGAGAGATCACTCCCGATCTCTTCAATAAACTGGGACAGGGGCTGCAACGGCTGAGCGACACGGCTGAAAGGCTTCATGATATCTCAGATGCCGCTGCTGCCACCACCAAATATGCCGAAAGTTTGGACAAGGCCGCCGAGACCGTGAACCAGCATACCGAAAATTATGTCAGCTCGACGGAAGAGTTGAAAGGATCCGTTGACCGTCTCTCTGAATCCTATGATAAGACAGCCAATCTGATCACCGAATCCGGGACCAATTATCAGCGGCTGGCCGAATCTTTCAGCCACATTGAGGACGGCAGCAAATCGTATAACGAGCAACTGGAGAGCCTGAACAAAAACCTTTCGGCCCTCAATGCCGTCTATGAACTGCAATTGCAGACCTCCAACGAGCAGCTGAAGAAAGCGGAAGATGCCTATTCCGGCCTGGCCCAGATGATGGACGACCTGAAAGCTTCGGCAGAAAGCTCTGCCCGTTACAGGGAAGAAGTTACCAAACTCAGCGAGAACCTTTCGGAACTCAACACCATTTACGGAAATATGCTCGCTGCCATGAACGTCATGAAAAAATAACCTTTTTTGATCAAGCTCTTCATTCCATAAAGCAATATCATTATGGCCCACGGAAAAGAAACCCCGAGACAAAAGATGATCGGGATGATGTACCTGGTGCTGACATCCCTTCTTGCACTGAACGTTTCCAAGGAGGCGGTGGAAGCATTCAAGCTCGTTGACGAAAGCCTGACCCAGACCACCGAGATCAACGTGGAAAGGAACAATCAGGTATATGAGGATTTTGAGCGAAAAGCCGAAACCAATCCCATAAAAGCAGGTCCCTGGCGAAACAAAGCCAATGAGGTCAAAAGCCGGGCCAACGAAATGTATGACTACATACAGGCCCTGAAACTGGAGATCGTCAGGACGGCAGAAGGGGAAAATACCGATGCTATTGAAGGCAACAATATTATCGTGGAAAACATCCATAAGATTGATGAGAACAATGTACCCTCCCAGATCCTTATCGGGGCCAACATGGACGGGAAGGCTTACGACCTGCATCATGCGCTTGATGATTACCGCGAATTCCTGCTTCAGATCATCGGAAATAAAAATGCAAAGCTCGTAGAATCCATCAAAAAGACGCTCGATACTTCGGATAAAATGGATCCGGGAGGAGAAAAGGTCAGCTGGGAGATCCATAACTTCCACACCCTGCCTCTGATCGCCGTGATCACCATTCTCTCGAAACTGCAGGGAGATGTGCGTAACACCGAAGGTCTCACCCTGAACTATCTCTATACCCAGATCGAGGCCAAGGATTTCAAATTCAACAAGCTTGAACCTACGGTTATTGCTTCCAGCAACTATGTCATGAAGGGGGGGGAATACCAGGCAGAGGTTTTCGTCGCTGCCACGGATACCACCCAGAAACCCCAGGTACTGGTAGGCGATTACAAAGAGATAACCCTTCCCGACGGGACCAAGACCTATAAAATGGTCGGGAAATACAAGGTACTGCCCGTGGACAAAAGAGGGCGGGGGATTTACAGGGTACCGGCCAACAGCATAGGTGAAAAAAAATGGGGAGGCATCATCCGCATCAAGGCTCCTTCAGGAGATACTGTCCCTTACCCCTTCAAAGCACCGCCTTATGTCGTGGCAGCTCCCAATGTAGTGGTATCTCCCACAGCTATGAACGTTTTTTATGTAGGTGTTGACAACCCGGTGGATATTTCCGTTCCCGGTGTGGGCTCCGACAAGATCTCCGCTTCAATGACCAACGGGATCATCAAGAAAGGAAGGACCAAAAATTTCCGTGGCTCCTGGATCGTCAGGCCCAAAACGCCCGGGAAACCGGCCAATATACGTGTTACGGCCAATGTGAACGGGAAAAATATCACTTTCCCACCGATCTCCTTCCGGGTGAAACGCGTACCACCGCCGGTGGCCAAAGTGGCCGGCAAAAAAGGAGGACCGATCTCCAAAGCAGCCCTCGGCGCCCAGAACGTGGTGCTGGCAGAAATGGAAAACTTCGACTTCGACCTGAAGTTCCGGGTGACCTCCTTCAGAATGTCCGTGACCCTCAAAGGATTTACCTATGACGAGATATCCAAAAGCAACCGTCTCACCCCGAAAATGAAAGGATATATACAGCAAATGAGAAGGAACAGTAAAGTGATCTTTGAAGATATCAAAGCTGTAGGCCCCGACGGGGTGACGAGAAAACTTAACCCCTTAGTATTTACCATCCAGTAAAAGTGTAGTCGCAATGAAAAAAGCATTCGGATCGATCATCCTCGCAATGTTGTTAGCAGTGCCCTTCGCACAGAGTGTGCAGGGACAGGTGGAAACGAAGGAAAGATGGATTTATGATATATCCATGCAGAACAGGACCCCCGTGCCTTACCCCTATCTGCGCGAAGCAGATGTGATGTGGGCCAAGAAGGTATGGCGGCTGGTCGACCTGCGTCAGAAATTCAACCTTCCCCTCTACTACCCCACTACCCCTATCGGGGACAGGGAAAGTCTGATCGACGTCTTATACAACGCCCTGAGATCAGGAGAAGTGCAGGCTTATGATCCTTTCCATGATGACATGACCGTTAAGATCACACAGGACGACATCGAGAAGAATTTCGGCGCCGGCACGGAGACCATCCAGGTCCCCGACGAGAATGGTGTTATGCATGATACCACCATTGTCAACGAAGCCAATACCTCTGATGTAAAAGAATATATTGTACAGGAAGTGTGGTATTTTGACAAAAAGCTTTCTTCCCTGCAGGTGCGCATCCTTGGGCTCTGCCCCGTACGCCTCAGCGAAAACCCCACCACAGGACAAATGGAAAGAAGAAAGCTTTTCTGGATCTATTATCCTGAATTCAGGGATATCCTGGCCAACCACGAAGCTTACAATCCTTACAATGATGCACAGAAGATCTCTTTTGACGACCTCTTCCTGCAGCGCCGCTTTCACGGAGTGATCATCTCAGAATCTAACGTGTACGATAACAGGAGCATTGACATGTACGAGACCGGGAAAGCAGCCCTGCTCGAATCGGAGAGGATCAAGAATGCCATCTTTAACTTTGAACAGGACCTCTGGGAATATTAACCCTTTTCTAAATATGTAAACCCAAAAAAGGCCGTTGGAACCAACGGCCTTTTTTTCTATTTCCTGTGCCTGTTTATACCGGATCAGATATACTTATCTCCTGTTCTGATCTGCACCTCCTTGACGAACTGCTTGATCCTTTGTTCCTCTTTTATCGGGCATATCAGCAGAATATCTTCGGATTGTACGACGATGTACTCTTCCAGACCATATGCCACGACCAGCTTCTCCTTGTCGGTATGGATGATCGAGTTGCTTGTCTTGTAGAGCAGGACCTCCCCGCCGGCAACCACATTCCCGTGATCATCCTTTTCGGAATGCTCATACAGGGAATTCCAGGTGCCCAGGTCCGACCATCCGAAATCGGCACAAATGACATAAACATTCTCCGCTTTCTCCATGATGGCATAATCAATGGAGATCTCCGGACAATTGATATACACATCATAAATAAATTTCTTCTCTTTTTCCGTATTGTACAGGTTACGACCTTCGGCAAAGAGATGGTACATATCCGGTTTATATTCCCGGAAGGCCTCCAGGATTGCATTGACAGACCAGATAAATATTCCGGAGTTCCAGTAAAAATCTCCACTTTCCAGGAAGACCTCGGCCATTTTCCGGTCCGGTTTTTCGGTAAAGGTCTTTACTTTGTATAAGTTCTCACCGGCCTTATGTTTTGAGTCCTTTCTTATCTGAATATAGCCATAACCCGTTTCGGGACGTACCGGCTCAATACCGAGGGTCAACAGGGCATCGCTCTTTGTGGCGAACTCCAGACCACTACGGATCACACGCAGGAATTTCTCTTCATGCTGAATGAAATGATCGGAAGGAGCCACTACCATCACAGCTTCAGGATCAGCCTTGCGGATCTTTTCGCTGGCATAGGCAATGCAGGGGGCTGTGTTCTTACGGAACGGTTCCGAAAGTATATTCTTTTCATCAATATCGGGAAGTTGCTCGCTTACCAGGGAGATATATTCTTTGTTGGTGACAACAAGGATGTTCTCTGCCGGGCAGATCCTGCTGAAACGGTCGAAAGTCATCTGCAGTAACGACCTGCCTACCCCCAGGATATCCAGGAACTGTTTGGGTTTGTGCATGCGGCTGTAAGGCCAGAAACGGCTCCCCACCCCTCCGGCCATGATAACACAATAATAATGTTCGTTCATGATACTGATCTTTGCACCAAAGATAAATAAATATCCCGGAATGATTAAAATTCGTATTTTTGCTATATATTTCCGATGATATGAGAATCCTGCTTTATCACCTGGGCAATTATTTTATCCTTCTGACAAAAGTTTTTGCCAGGCCTGAGAAATCAAAAGCCTATTACAGACAGGTCATACAGGAAGTGAACAATATTGGACTCAACTCCATGGGGATCATCCTGATCATCTCCCTGTTCATGGGATCGGTGATCACGCTGCAGACCGCTTACAATACCGAGAGTCCTTTTCTCCCGAAATACCTGATCGGCCTGGGGTGCCGCGACTCCATGATCCTGGAGCTTTCCTCGACCATGCTGGCCCTTATCATGGCCGGGAAAGTGGGATCGAACATTGCTTCCGAACTGGGGACCATGCGCATCACCGAGCAGATAGATGCGCTGGAGAGCATGGGGATCAATTCGGCCAGTTACCTCATCCTACCGAAGATCGTGGCTTCTCTCTTTTTCTTTCCCCTTTTCACCATGCTCAGTATAATCATCGGTATCCTGGGCGGCTGGCTCTCCGTAGCTATCACAGGTGTTATTTCCATACCTGACTTCAACTATGGACTACAGTACGGATTCAATCCTTTTTATGTAACCTACACCCTCATCAAGTCGTTCATTTTCGGTTTTATCATCTCTTCCGTCTCTTCCTATTACGGCTATACGGTGGAAGGGGGTGCCCTGGAGGTAGGCAGGGCCAGCACCAAAGCTGTGGTTTACAGCAGCATCAATGTTCTTCTTTTTAACGTGCTTCTCACCCAACTCCTCCTGTCATGATCCGCGTGGAACATCTGACAAAAGTTTTTGAAGACAAACTGGTGCTGGATGATATCTCCTGCACCTTTGACAAGGGAAAAACCAATCTGATCATCGGCCAGAGCGGCTCCGGGAAAACCGTCTTCCTGAAGGCCATCGTGGGACTGATCACACCCACACAGGGAGATATCTACTATGGTGATACCAATTTTACGCAACTCAACCGCATCCAACAAAAAGAGATCCGAAAGAAAATAGGCATGCTTTTTCAGGGGGCCGCCCTGTTCGATTCGGCTACGGTCGAAGAAAATGTTATGTTCCCCCTACATATGTTCACCAGTATGAGTGACAAGGAGAAGATCGAGCGTGTAAACTTCTGTCTGGAACGAGTCAACGTTACAGGTGCCAATGACCTTTTCCCTTCGGAGATCAGCGGCGGCATGAAAAAAAGAGTGGGCCTCGCACGGGCCATTGTGCTGAATCCCGAATATCTTTTTTGCGATGAACCCAACTCAGGCCTCGACCCCCAGACCTCCATCCTGATCGACGAGCTGATCAAGGATATCACCGATGAATTCCAAACCACCACCATCGTGAACACCCACGATATGAACTCCGTCATGGGCATCGGAGAGAAGATCATCTTTATTCACCAGGGGAAAAAAGCATGGGAGGGGAACAACAAAGAGATCCTCAGTTCAGACAATGAAGCGCTCAACAAATTCGTCTTTGCCAACCAGATGGCCCAGGAACTGCGCAAAGCCAGAAGCGGGGGAAAATAACGACCATTTAACTCACCGGCCTTTAACCTCTCGTCCCCTTCATCGTTCATCATTCATCGTTCATCCCCGTCCGACCGGACGGTCGTCCGGGCGGGGATTATCGTTCCTAACATCCGCCGGATACCGTCACCTTTTTCTTATTACGCGGGATCACGACTTTAGGCGGCGTTTTCTTAGGTTGTACGTCCGCTCTGTTGCCTTTGAAAAAGGAGGCATAGTCATAACGGGGATGCTCATCATAGCATTTCCCTTCGATCTCTTTGGGCATAGGCTTGCCTGTGATATAAAAATCATATCCCCCAAGCATGACTTTCACATTGTCATACCCAAGCTGCCGTAACAGCATCCATGGCCCACAACCATTCACTTCGTTGTCGGCATACAACACAAAAGTTTTCGTTGTGTCCCCGAACATTTTCAGGTTTTCCTTTTGGAGCAGGTCAAATACGGGAATGTTGACCGCCCCTCCCAGATGGCCGATCACATATTCGGCCGGGGTGCGCAGGTCCACCAGGACAACAGAAGGATCTCCGCTGCGGAGGGCTTTCCGCACCTCTCCGGGGGTGAGAGCATCCTTCATCGCCAACACCTCCTCCAGTATCTCCTGCTCACTGACCGGATAATATTGCAGGGGCCTGTGTGAGAAAATAAACCCCGGAACGACCAACAACAGCAACAAAAGCGCTGCCCAATGGTTCGAGTTCAAATGTATCTTCCCCATTTTTTTATATTTTAATCATTTATTATCATTCCCCGTTTTTCATTCCTTGTTCGCCAATCATCATTCATCGTTCATCGATCATCATTCCTAACATCCTCCCGATACGGTCACTTTCTTTTTCCGCCGCGGAACGACCTTTACCGGTGCTTTTTGCTTTTTGACCGGTGCTGCCGTCTCGCCGCGGAAATAACTTCCTGCTGCCACCCTGAAATCATACAGGTCGAAAGCCTGTGAAGGAGCGGAAGAGGGGGGATAAGGCGGGTTCATGATCGTCTCGATCCAGTGGTTGAGCCCTCCCTGCATAACAAATGTATTCTTGATCCCCATTCTTTTTGTAAGCACCCAGGCCTGATTGGCACGAAGGGTACCGTTCGAGTAAAAGACATGTTGTTGCTCTTCACCACTGAGCATATCTATATTCTCTTCCTGCAGTATATTTTTCAGCGGGATGTTTACAGCCCCCGGTAAATGGAATTTATCATAAGCTTCGGGATCCCTCACATCGATCAGCTGCAGGGAAGGATCCCTGCCTATCAACATGGAAGCGATCTGGTCGGTGGAATAAAACCGTGTCCCCGAGCCTATATCGTGCAGCAGAATATGAGGCGGAATGTCATTACTTTCCGGACGCTCCGGCAACAACCAGACAAGCACGCCGATGCCCAGAGCGACAACCGTCAGAAAAATGGTTCCTTTTTGCATGATAAATATATTTTGTTGCTGTTAATATTCCGGTTTTCTGACCTTCTTTTCAATAACGGGTACGAAGTAAAACATGCCTACTGCCACCAGGATCAGCAGGAAAGTGAACAATCCCCGGCTCATGCCCAGACTGTCGTAGATCTTGATGCCACCTTCATAACCGCTGTTCACGAAGTTTTGGATCAACGGATAAGTCTCCCCGAAGAGGAAAGCGCCCAGGAAGGTGCCCACGACGAACATCAGGGCATCCATCTTGCCGATAGAAGCAGCAGCAAAGCTGGTCCCCGGACAAAAACCCCCTGTCACGAACCCCAGGCCCATGATCAGGCCTCCCACAATGGCTGCTCCCCAGTAAGTAGGTTGCACATATAACTGGCCAATATCGATCCAGCCGAAATAATCCATCAGAAGGATACCGGCGGCAGCCGTAGCTCCTCCGGTGAAAAAGACCCGCAAAACAACAAAGTCATATCCGTAAAAAAGCCCTACCAGGTTGCGCGACGAAGAAAAACCGGCTCCCTCCAGGATAAAACCAAATCCGATCCCGATAACCAGAGCTATGATAAAATCCCATTCGGGAGAGATGATCCCTTGTGGTACTAATGGTCCCATAACAGTATATTTAAATCCAAAGTTTTCTGAAAAAATAAGCAAACAGATAAGCTCCTCCGAAGATCGCCAGCATGGTGACAAAACCTCCGGTAGCCCATACCGCCATGCCGCTGAGGGCCGCCCCGCTCGTACAACCGCGGGCCATGGATGCGCCGTATTCAAAAAGGATCCCTCCGGTCAACGCCCAGAAAAGCCGCTTGCGGGAGGTGATCTTCGGGGAATGTTCCACCTTGATCTTGAGACGGCCGGAGAGAGCCCCTGAAATAAATCCTCCGATGATCACCCCCAGGATCTCAAAGTTCAGCCAGGATTTCCACGGTCCGTTTTCAGAATGAACATATTTACTGTAATAGGCTGAATGATCGGCATGTTTGGGTGCCACAACAGCCACCACCCCGGCTGTAACACGTTTGGGAGCACCGCTGGCACCCGGACCGCGTCCTGAGAAATAAAAAGCGGCGATCAGGACAAACCCCAGGAAAACTCCTGCCAGGTAAGGGTTCATGTACTTCTTCGGATCCGGATGGGGCATTTTTACACCTTCTCTTTCCATAATATTCTGTTTTTAATACAAATACCTCGTTATCTGTCCGGCTTCCACCATGATCAGACGGAACATAAGTCCTCCGAACAATACCAGGAAAGCGGGTACCGCTGCCGGGATCTTGTAGCCTTTCCATTCGAGCACTTCCAGAAACCCCGGCACAAGCAACCCAAGGATCAGCACGAAGGTCCAGAAAGGCACCGTGAATTCTCCTCCCAGAAAAAGGGAGGCAGCTTCCTGCTGTACCTGCGAGCTGGACAGGAATCCCATGAACATGTGAATGATGAAAAAGATCTCAATGGCGATGAGCAACAGATCGATGCGCCCGAACAGTTTCTTTTCCTCATGGTCCTTTGACAGCCACATAATGGTCGCAGCGCCGGTGGATAACCCCGAGGTCAGGAACAACGGCCCCAGGATGGAGGTGTTCCATAGAGGCCGGGCATTGAATGCCGATAGTAAAATGCCGGTATAGATCCCCAGGATCACCGAAAGGAAGATCATCAGCCAGGCAAAAGGCTTGCGGTTTTTGATGACCCACGCCTCAAAATCATATAACCATTTGAATTTCCAGTCCCAGGAAGGCACCAGCTCACGCAGGTAACTGGCACTCCAGACGATCGAGAGAGGCGTCACCAGCAACAGGGTCCAGGCCCCCCACGACATGGGAGACTCCAGACGGACGGTGGTGTACAGCCGCCAGAAATAAAGCTTATGATGCAGGTCGAAAAAGAGTGCTCCCAGACCCACTACCAGCGCAAGAGGCGTAATGAAAGAGGCCCATTTGATCGCCGTGGGAGCTTTGTCCTCCTTGCCCATGATCACATAGAGGGAGGCAAAAAAGATCAGCCCTGCCGCCAGCCCTCCGAGGAAAAGATAAAGAGGGATCTGCCAGTGCCACAGATGCAGGTGGGGGTCCACCCCCGGGATATTCCGTCCGCTTACAATGAGTTCTTCATTCATGAGAAACCATTTTAAAGTTTTCTACATAAGGAAATAGAGCTGGGGTTTGGTCCCTGCTTCAGGGGCCAGTACCTTCCATTTACGCTCGGCCACCACTTTCGACACGTCGCTGTTGGGATCATCCAGATCCCCAAAATGGAGGCAGTGGGTGGGACACACCGCCACACAGGCCGGATCTTCTCCTTTGTCCACCCGGTGGATACAGAAGGTACATTTGTCCACATATCCGTCAGGATGGGGATAACGGGCATCATAAGGACAGGCCTCGATACAGGCCATGCAGCCGATGCACGCATCATGCTTGACCAACACAACGCCCCCTTCGATGATGTGGCTGGCTCCCGTAGGACAGCACCGCACACAAGGGGCATCCTCACAATGATTGCATCGCTCCGAACGGATCTCCATCTCCACGCGTGGATAAGTGCCGGCCACGCTCTCCACGATCCAGTCGCGGGCAAAACCCATCGGCACGTTGTTCTCGGTCTGGCAGGCTACCACACAGTCGGAACAGCCTACACATTTCTTGGTGTCTATCGCCATCGCATATCTCATGATGCCACCTCCTTTCCGGGTTTTTCTGTTAGGAATGTCACAAAGTTACCCCGCATGCCGGTACCTCCCATAATGGGATCCATGGCCACCTTTGTGATCAGCTCGCTGTCGCTGGCGCCACGTCCGTATGCCCGTGTCAGTTGTTTCTCCTTATGACCGAAACCATGGACCATGTAAACCGAATCCCAGCGGATACGCTCGGTGATCCTCACCTTTACCGGGAAAGAGGAGACCACCCCGTCCTGGTTCTTCAGCCAGACATACTGACCGTTTTTCAGGTCCCATAGCTTGGCCACCTTAGGATTGACCCATACGGAATTTTCTTTCCTCAGTTCCCACAGGTTCGGATTGTTGGCCGTCCGGCTGAAGGTGTGCATCGGAGCCCGGCCGTAATTAAGCCGGTAAAAACCGGGGGGTGGCTCGGGGTGTGGTGTATAATCGGGTAACGGATCGAACCCGGCTGCGGCAAAATCAGTGGAATACAGCTCGATCTTGCCGGTATTGGTGTTGAACTCGTAATCCTCACCGTTCAGGAAATATAGATCGTCATATTCCCGTTTCATCAATTTCACGCCCACTCTTTTCATTTCTTCCAGAGAGCTTCCCACCTTTTTCAATTGCCAGTCAAGCAGTTGTTCAATGTCCTTCCATGGGAAATAGTCCCCAAGGCCCATTTTCTCAGCCAGTTGTTTGGCGATCCACCAATTGGGTTTCGAGTTGTACAGCGGTTCGGTAGCCGGCATCCGCAGCGCCATATTCGGCACCCTGTGGGGAGAAGTACGTATGCCGTCATATCTTTCCAAATAGGTACACTCCGGCAGTACCACATCGGCATAACTGACAATATCCATGGGCATGGTATCAATGACCACCAGGAAATCAAGATTGTCGATAGCCTTCAGGGTAGCGTTTGTATCCGGCAGTGATGCCGTCAGGTTGGTACCGTACACCAGCCATGCCTTGATATCCCAGTCACGGGACGGATCGGGGATGGACAGATCGCATACGGCCGAGGTAAGCACTTCAAATGCCAGACCATATTGGTCCTTGTAGAAATCCTTCCAGGTACGTTTCGGTTTGGGATAGTCGGGCACCGGCCACTTGGGCAAGGGCACACCCTCCGGCACAAAGAAACCTCCCCGCCGGCCCCACGAGCCCAACAAAGCATTGAGAATGGCAATGGCCCGCGAACGCTGCGTATCATCGCCGTACCACACAACATGCCTGCCGGGATGGACGATGACCGCCGGAGCAGCATGGGCCATTTCCCGGGCTGTCTTACGGATCACATCCGGCGGAATGGTGGTGATGCCATATGCCCATTCCGGCGTCTTATCCTTCACATGCTCTTTCAGCTCTTTGAAACCATACGTATATTTCTCAACATACTTTTTGTCATACAGCTCTTCGTTGATGATCACATGCATCCAGGCCAGCAACAACGCAATGTCGGTGGCCGGCTTGATAGGTAACCAGTATTTAGAATGAGAGGCGGCCGTACTGTAACGCGGATCCACCGTGATGATCGTGGCGCCCTTGTCGATGGCCTCCGACATCTCCTGGATCTGTCCGTTGTGCATGTTCTCTCCGATATGTGACCCTATCAACACCAAACACTTGGTATCCCTTATATCGGTCCGTTCGGGAGACATCACCTCTTCCCCGAAAGTGGACAGGAATGCCACCTGGCGCGGACCACGGCATTGTGCGAAGGAAGGAGCGGCAATGAAAGAAGATCCGTAAGCCTTCATGAGATGGGTGATCATCTTCCCACCGGTGCCATGAGAAAAAACCGCTACCGATTCCGGACCATATTTTTCTTTGATCTCTCCGAACTTTTTGGCAATGAGGTCCAGTGCCTCATCCCAGGAAGCTTCACGGAATTTCTGGCTGCCAGGCTTCCCCTCCCGGATCAGGGGCGTCTTTAAACGATCGCCGTCCCAGTACATGCCCACTCCTCCTGTGCCTCTGGGACACATGCGACCGTTGCTGTGGGGATCATCCTCGTTCCCGATGATCTTCTGGATATTTCCTTCCTTGTCTTTGTAAACCCATCCGGCACATTTCCAGAAACAAACCTCACAATAAGTGGGTGTCCGTGTGAGGGTTTCACCCGGATGAACATCTCCCTGCTCACCGCCCTGGGAGAAAGCCTTGATGGTGGGACGGGCAAACATCATTGCCCCCGCTCCGGCCCCGGTGATCTTGATAAAATCCCGCCGTGATGTGTGCTTCATGATTACTGACTGTTTATACCTATCCTGATTTATTGAACATAGCCTGAACACAAATTTATTGATTTGATGTGAACAACATAACAACTGAAAGTACAAAATTCAGACAGCGAAATGCCGACCTGCAAAGAGATAGTGCATACTCCTGTAAATCTTAAGGATACAGCTATTTAGAATGTATATAAATTTCTATATATGTTGTAAAACATATACATAATTCTTTCTCTGCCGCGGGTATTGCAGGCCCTGTTTCAACTCTTCTCCCGGTATACAAAGCAAACAGGATCGTGAAAAACCTTTTTATACGGAAGATTTTCTTTATGTTTGTCGCCAAATCGTTCAACATGAGCAATGGGATCACCCGCAAACCGCTGACCGGTATCATCCTGGCCGGAGGAAAAAGTTCCAGGATGGGCCGGGAAAAAGGGAAGGTCCCCTTCCGGGGAAAGCCTCTGATACGCTACTCTCTGGAGGTGCTGGAACCGCTCTGTGACGATCTGCTGATCTCTGCCAATGATCCCGGTTATGACGTTTTCGGGTATCCTGTTGTGCCGGACCATGTCTCCGGTGCCGGCCCGCTGGCCGGATTGTGTGCCGCACTGGAAAAGTCCTCCACCCGCGGCAACCTCGTCCTGCCCTGCGACATGCCTTTTGTCACGAAAGAATTTTTTGAATACCTGCTCTGCTGTGTACGCGATCAGAAAGCGGTCATTCCGGTCCATCCGGACGGCACGGTTGAACCCCTCTGTGGCTATTACTCCCGGGAGATCCTCCCTTTCCTGAAAAAAAACCTGGAAGAAAAAAAATTCAAACTCATCCGTGTGTTGCAGGAAGCCGATGCCTTCTTTCTGAAACTGGATGAGACCCTCCCTTTTTACAATGCCCGTTTGTTCACCAACCTCAACAAACCGGAGGAATTGAAAATGATGATCGGTGATCGATGAATGATGCTGAAGCAATAGCATAAGTCCCGGTCACCGGGAGACAAAGAATATCGAACCCCAAATGATAAATGCTGATCTCTGATCTTTCAATCATTCAAGCATTCAAACATTCACGCATTCACGCATTCACGCATTTCCACCCAGCACCCAGCACCTTAAGGAAGTTTGGAGTGTGGAGTGCCTAGAGGTTGGAGTTGGGAGTACTTGGAGTGCCCGTAGTCACCCAGCACCCCCGTCCGAACGGACGTTCGTCCAGGCGGGCAGCACCTAGCACCCTGTACCCAGCACCCATCTCATCATCTCATCATCGCTTCATCGCTTCATCACTCCCTACTCCCTACTCCTTATTCCCTACTCACCTCCGGTTCCTGAGTAGCCGCAGGCGTACCGAAGGGCGTGACGAAGTCGGATTCCTTTTACCTTTTTACTTATTCCTTTTTACTTCTCACTTCCCAATATATCCCTCCCAGCACCAGCAGCAACAACACCACCGAGCTGGCAAGGTCGATCTTGTCCCCCACATAATATCCTTTCGGCCGGAACACGAACTCCACCTTATGTTTGCCCGCAGGCAGGATCATGGCCCGCAGGACGTAGTCGGCCCGGAAATGCCCGGCCGGCTTCCCGTCGATCGTAGCCTGCCATCCCGGCTGGTAGTAGATCTCTGAGAATACGGCAAAGGCAGAATGGGCGGTCTCATATTCATACACCAGATGGTTCGGAGCATAGGAGAGCATCCGTATCGCTGCCGTGCTGTCATAGGGATAAACCGTGTCTTTGACAAATTCGCCGAACTGGTTCCTGTTGACCACGGCCTCGCGGGCAGGGTCCAAATTATTCAGTGCCAGGATCTCCTGATCGGCATTGTCCACAAGCCGGCATTTCTGTACGAACCAGGCGTTCCCCAACGCACCGGAATTGAGACGGGCTGTCGGCTGTCCTTTCTCAGCTACGATAAAATATTTTGTGTTGAGCATGTTCAATACGCCCATGTTGTTCTTGCTGATCTGGTAAGTGATCAGGTCCTGGTACCGCCGGATCTTGGCGCCGTGGTACCCGCCGATGGACTTATGGAAATAAGAGGTGCTGGCATCGTTGAAGGTGCTTACCGTCAGGTTCATGACCCGGTAGTCCAGCGACTTGTCCTTGAGGATCTGCAGATCGGCGGCCGTAGGTTTGAACGGAGCTTTCACCTCTCTTTTCGGGAGAAAATCGTCATTGTTCAGATAGCGCTTATCGATCCCCCACATGTCGATCAGGATCAGAAGGCCCAGCAAAGCATAGAACCAGGAGACCTTCACCTTTTTATAAATATATCCTGCGATCAGCAGGGCTGTCAGGGAGATGAAGATGAACGACCGCCAGGCATCGGCCGTCAGCAGGTGCCTGCGGTCGTCACGTATGGCGCTGATGAACCTGTCGGGCCATCCTGCCGAGCGCAGCTGTTCATCGATAGGCGCTGAAAACTTGAGGAACAGGCCCGGCACCAGGGCAAAGAGCAGGGTAAGGCCTCCCAGGATCAGGAAGCTCTTCTTCAGGGCAGCCATGATCTCTTCGCGGGTCACCTCACCATCCATGATCCTTTTTACCGCCAGCACCCCCAACAGGGGTATGGTCAGCTCGGCCATCACCAGGGTCATCGACACGGTCCTGAACTTATTGTAACCGGGAAAATAATTGATGAAGAGATCGGAGAAGAACCGGAAATGCTTGCCCCAGGCCAGCAGGATCGCCAGCACGGTCACCGCGACGATCCACCATTTCTCAGGCCCTTTCACCAGGAAAAGACCCAGGAAAAAGAGGAAGATGATCACAGCTCCCACATAAACGGGCCCCGAAGTGAAACGCTGGGGACCCCAGTACGCCAGCGGATAATTCGTCGCTATCTCCCGGGCATTGGGGACATTGGCCTCCCGCAACATCTTATAGGTACCTGAGTTGATCCCGAAACCCGAAGAAGAGCCCCCCATAAAATTGGGGATGAGCAGGTTCATCGTCTCGCCGATGCCATAGGAATAATCATCGAGGATATAGTCCTTGTCCAGACCCGAGGTTTTGTTCTGCTGGTTAAAGGTGAGCTCCGACTTTCCCCGGATAGATACCTTTCCGTATTCACTGATGAGCCACAGGCTGGCGATGCCGGTGCCGGTGGCCAGGACGGCTGCCACCAGCAACATCATCACCGTCCGGACAAAGCGAGGCAAGAGATGATCGCGGAAATAGATCACCAGCATCGTGATGCCATAGACCAGCAGGATCATGAATGTGTAATACGTGATCTGCGGATGATTGGCATTGAGCTGCAGCGCCAGAAAAAAGGAGGTCACCACCGCCCCGGTAAAAGGTCTGGTGCGAAAGGCGATGATCACCCCTGCCAGCAGAGGGGCCATATATCCGATGGCATGGGCTTTTGTATTATGACCTGCAGCCAGGATGATGAGGAAATAAGAAGAAAAGCCGAAAGCTATGGCTCCCACGATGGCCAGCCAGGGTTTCGTTTTATAGGCAGCCACCAGCAAAAAATAAAAACCCAGCATATAAAGGAAAAAATAGCGGGCCGGCGCAGGAAGCTTCATCCCAACGATGGTGTCCACATACCGGAAGAGGTTGCCTTTGTACACCACGCTGATCAGATAGGCAGGCATCCCGCCGAACGTGCTGTTGGTCCACAAAGGCTCCTGGCCGGTAGCCTCGCGGAAATCACGGATCTCTTTCGACATGCCCAGGTACTGGGAGATATCATGCTGGTTTAGCATCTTCCCCTGCAGCATGGGACTGAAATAGGCCATCGTAAGCACCAGGAAGATCAGCACAGCCAGCAGGTGGGGATAAAGGGATTGCAGGGAGGATCGTTTCATCATCACTCGGTTTTTTCCGTAAGATTTTTATCCCTGCTAAAATAGAGATTTTTTACCTATTCCCCGAAAAGCCGGCAACAGATTTACCGGATCAGGGGCAGATCATCCATCACCCGCTCCCGGCAACCGAAGATCAGGTTGAGGCCAAACCAGGCTCCTACGGAGCGGGAGGTGTCGGGATATAGGAGCCCCAGGGCATAGTCGCTCATCACATAGAACTGGATGGGTCCGCCCCGCAGACTCAGCCCCACTCCCACGTTGTTGAAAGTGTGGTTCGAATAGGTGTAGGACAGAGAGAAGTTCAGCCACCGTTTTACGGCAGCATTGGCTGTGAAAGTGAATGACTGGAGGACATTCTTCACCCGGAACTCCGACCGCGAAAGGAGACCCAGGCTGAGGGAAGGCGTCAGGTTGAAAGTGCCTCCTACATAAAGTTTGGGGGCCAGGGTGGTGGTATAGGCATCGTGAGCTACCTGCGGCTTGAACACTGCCTCCAGCGAGTCCAGGAGATTGTCGGCCACATCCTCCAGGGTGGTGGTGTCATATACATCAAAGACAGGACTGGCATCCAGACCGCTGAAAACGAACTCTCCCCGGGAGATCAGGTTGCTCACATCCCTTTTCCAGCGGATCATCCCCAGGTCCAGCACACTGGCAGCAACCATGAAACGGTCGTTGAAACGGTAACGGGCTCCCACATCAAAGGCAAATCCGGGATTGTCCGGGTTGACCAGATAATGAAAGATATTTTCCCGCGAGTTATAATCATCCTTGAAGACGATATCTGTAACATCCCCCGTACTATCGGTCACCACCTCCACCGGTGCGGACAGGTTGACAGCCAGGTCGGCATCCAGGGTATGGGTGTAATCCCCGCCATCGATGGCCAGACGTGTGCCGTGGTTCTCCAGTGTACCGTTGGCCACGCCGGAGAGGAAACGGGCCCTCACCCCCAGCGACAGGGCATCGGTCACACGCGCCGATACCCCCAGGCCGTAACTGCCGTAGACAGTGGCTTCCATGGCCATGGAAGAAAAGTCCGCTTCCCGGCCGGCAAAGCCCGCATTGCCCTTGAACATCAGGGTCATCATGTCTTTGGGATATCCCAGATACACAGAAGCATGTTCCATAACTCCGATATGGAAATAGAGGTTACGGGCCCTGAAACCGAAAGAAAGTACATTGGTTGTCGCTGAAGAAACGATGTAGTTTTTTCTGTTGAGCTTGTCCAGGAAATCATCAATGTTATAGGATGGATGCAGGATCGTGATGAGCGAGTCGGAATACTCGCCGCTGCCCGGGAAGACCAGGTCACTGAACGAGATGCTGCTGCTCGTTGCCGTAGCGTTGGTGGCTCCCACCACAGGGATATTGATATAAAAGTTGCAGTACTGCTGGCTGGCGGGATTCAAAAGGTTGGCCTGCGGCAGTTGCATAAAATAGAGGATGTTCGCCTCCTGGGCCCGGACACTGACGGTCGGAGCCCCTGACAGCAGCCCCGCGAACAAAACGACTCCCAAAAATTTTTTCATAACGGATCGTATATTATCTTCCTCTCCCTCCCTCATCATTCGCTCATATCAAAATCCTGGTCCACGCGGGTAGCTACGGCCAGCCGGAAGGCCAGGGTATAGTCGGTATAGATCTTTACGCTTTTCGCACCCTCGTCCGAGGTGTTGAAGGTCACGGCCAGGATCAGCGCATTGGCCTCCTCCAGGTGATCCAGCTGAGCCCCTTCGATCCTCACCGTCTGTTTGGTGCTGATGCTTTCCGTCACACGGCCCCCGCCATCCACCGGAGCAGCATCGAGGATCCTGCCGAACAGGATCGAGTCAGAGACCACATGGGTGAGCGTGTCATACAGGTACATCTTCACCGAGAGAGCAATGGGAAATCCGTTATCCGCGCCCAGATAAAGATCCAGATGATCGAGGTCCTGCAGGAAATACTCTGAGGTGTCCCGGTCATCCGTATGGAAAGGATTGTCGAGGGTGTCCTCCAGTTGCAGGTCCTGCATGCGGAACTCCAGAGGCACCTCCACCTCCAGACCGGCTACAAGACTGCTCTGCGCCGACACAAAGTTATCCCAGGCCGTAAAACCTCCGGGGTTGACCCGGGCACTGCCTCCGTAGACGATCTTTACAGGCCGCAGATCGATCATGGCCACAATGTCGCTGTTGTCACGGTTAAATTCCAGCGCCCCTTCGGCAGGAGGAGCATCCCTGTCAGCAGGACGGTCCATGGTCATCGGCGAGGCATTGAGCGCCTGCTCACGGCCGTCCATGGCAATGCCCGTCACATCGGCCGAGATCTCAACGGGAATGCCGAATCCGTTCTTGTAAAGGATCCTCACTTTGGGGTCGGTGAGGGAAAAAGTACCGTGGATCCGGCTGAAAAGATCTTCCAGACCTGTGTCGATCGTATCCCTGTCAACCGAGAACTCCTGCTCCCCGAAATATCCTTCTGCATAGTCCAGGGTGAGGTGACGCAGACGGTAGCGCAGATGAAAGACATCGATCCCGCTGAAATCCACATACCCGCCGGAATTCTTCATGGTCACCAGATAACGGTAAGGCACGGCATTGTATGGCTGTGTCGTGTCGGTGGAAAGATCAAAAGAAACGCCGTCGAGGACCAGCGAGTCGGTCAGGGTATTGCCGGGGATGACATACGAATACCGCAGGGTATCCCCGTTCTGCCGGGCTTCGGGGAAGACGATCTCCAGATCCACCTCTTCGGGGAAATTGGTCCGGACGTTGATATCAAAAAAACCGCGGGAAAGGTCCAACCGGGTGATCTGAAGCGTGTCTTCTTCGATCCTGTAGATGCCTGTATCCCCGTACAGGAACTGTTCGGGAAGGATGGCTTCTCCTCTGTTGGCCTCTATATCATACGTATGAACGGTCAGGGTAAAAGCATCGTTCTGCAGCGCGACAGAAGGAGAGAGGGAAACGATCTGCAGCACCAGTTCCTGGGTGACGCGCTCCCCGGCAAGATCCATCTCCAGAGTGGCAGAACCGCCGGAAGGGATGTTCGTGAAGGTCAGGTCATGACCTACGACCGAATTGTCGGCCCGGTTTTTCAGACGCAGGGTCATAGAGGTTACCTGCACGGAGAGGTTGTTCTGAACGGTCACTGCCAGGCGCCCCCCTCTCACAAAGACCCAGTGCATGTTGGGAAGGGTGTCCAGATCATAGTTGCCCGTGACATTGGGGATATCGGCTGTGACCGTCGCATCGGAGATCTTGAAAGGCCCCAGACCGAAGGTGACGGAGTCAGGGTCCTGGTCCTCCAGATCGACAAGATCGGAAACATCCTGCGTGAATATGGAATCGTTCCGGTAAACAAGCCTGACCGCTCCGTCGTCATCAAAGACAATGGTGTCATTGGGCTTCACCATGTTCTCCATCTTCATCGTGCCATGGACCACCGGCACCACCCATTCCTGTGAAAGATGTGCCTGGGTGGAGAGCTTGCTGAAATCATATTTGTCCCGGACACATCCCTGCAGGACCAGGGAGATATAAAACCCTGTAACCAGAATATAACGTAGCCGGCCGCTGAAAAGATCAAAAATTTTCATGTCGCAAGCACCTTATAACTGCAGAGAGCAGACCAGTATGGCTTATTTTACGGAATAATTGTACAAAAAGTTATCATCGCCGCCGACAATGAGATTGAAATGTCCGGCAGCGGCCCCCAGACGCCCTATGGAGAACTGTGTACGCCCTTTCATGGGGAATCCTTCGTACAACTTTCCGTTATTATTGACAAGGAAAATGTTGCTGTTGGTTGCATCCACCACCCCGGTCTTTTTATCGCGGGACGAAAAAACATAGATCACAGGCGCATACCGGCTTACCGAACCGCTGAACTGCCGGGTAAAGAACTCTTTCCCGGGGGCACGCATCACCTGCAACTTATCGTCATACAGGAAGATGAACTCCCTGCGGCCGTCACCGTTCAGGTCCTCATACAGGAACCAGGCATCATCCGGTATATCTGAGAAACGAAGTCTTTTCACCTTGCCGTGCAGATCCACGAAACAGACCTCGCCGCCGGTGGTGTTGACCACAAAAGAGGTCTCCCGCGACCCCGGCGGGGATGCCAGGCAGATCTCCTGGTGCACAGGCCTCACAATGTTCTCGGCCACCGGAACACGCACATGGCCCCTGCGGTCAAGAATGTACAGGTTCATGGTGTCGGTGAAGACAATGTAGTCTTTCCCGTTCCGCACAAAATGTTTTACAGGCCCCCGCACAGCGCTCTCACACTTCGGCGACTTCCATCCGGGAACCAGATTGCCTCTCTTGTCATACACATACACCCGCCCGTCCTCTCCGGGAATGAAGATACGGTAGTTCCTGTTGCGATCGTAATCGAACAAAGCCATGGGTCCTGAGGCAGGACTGCGCAGTGTCACGGGGAAACGCTCGACAGAGTTGCCGTTGCGGTCGATCAGATAAAGGTAATGCCGTGTGTTGAAGAGAAGCTGCAGTTTCCCGTTCCTGTAAAAATCGATCTGCTGCGCCTCCCCCAGGATGGGCTCCCGCACCGGGACCTTCCAGAGGATACGCCCCGAAGCATTGACCAGGTAGATCCTGTTGTTCAGGTCCTGCAGGAAGATCTCTTTCTGACCGGTACGGTGGTTGATCACCAGCTGCGGCTTGTATTCAAAAAGGGTGTCCAGGAG
>JALVJE010000266.1 GCA_027028505.1 Bacteroidales bacterium | reverse complement strand
GATTATTAGGGAATGAATTCTGATTTTTGAATTTTGAATTTTGAATGATGATTTATGAATGACTACTAAATTACTACTTAATTACACGAGCGTCAGCGAGTAAATTTCGTGAGCGCTAGCGAGCTAATTTCTACCTAATTTCATCCCGACGCCGTCGGGACTAATTTCGTGAGCGCCCGCATCCGGCCCTTGTATGACAATAAAATGACTGAATAGGAAAAAGGATCACAAAGCTTTGATCCTGATATTACGGAACCAGATCTTGCTGCCATGGTCCTGCAGGCCGATATGGCCTTTATGGGCCAACCCGTAAGCAGGATAATCTTTCCATTTGCAATTCTTCACCTTCTCTTTCCACTCGTCAGTCCACAGATCATATTCTACGACCTTGCTGCCATTGAGGTAATGCACCACGTGCGGGCCTTTGACCACGATCTCGGCTGTATTCCATTCGAGCGCAGGTTTTATTTTGGCATGTTCCGGCGGGTCCATGGCATAGTTGGCACCTGTGGTCTGCCAATCGGCCAGTTTTCCTTTCCATCCCAACTGGTCGATCAACTGATATTCGGGTCCTGTGGCATAGGGGGTCGGATATTCGGGACTTTCCACCACATGGTAGAAAATGCCGCTGTTACCTCCCGGAGAGATCTTCCATTCCAGCCGCAGGTCAAAATCTCCGAATTCATCCACAGTGATGATATCGCCGTGCTTGTCACTGCCTCTTCCCAGACAGACCATACAGTCATCTTCTACACTCCAGTTATCCGGTACGGTATCCATGTTATACCCTTTCCATCCGGTCAGGTCTTTCCCGTTGAACAGAAGTTCCCATCCTTCTTTTTGCTCTTCCGGGGTCAGAATATTATAAGGACTGGTGTTATTCCCGGCTTCTACAGATATTTTAACTTCCTCTTCTGCTTTTTTCTCTTTCTGCTTTCGCACACAATTGTTAAGCACCAGCAAGCCGGTAAAAGACAAGATGATCAGCAACACAAAGCCCTTGAATCTCATGGTTCCAGTACGTTTTTAAAGTTAAAGAATTTATAAACCATAGGGTTTTCTAAACCTAAATTGATTTAAATAAGTATGAACTACTCATTTTGACAAATATATCAAAAAAAGTGATGAGTCTGCAAAATTTTTCCTTAAAATTCTATCTTTATCCTTTGATTGCAAATACCGGCCTGCAAAAGGACATTTATCCCAGATTACGCATTAGGAAGCTAAAGATTAGCTGAACTAATGCGTTAGCTGGGGTTAACCCTGATTTTGGGTTAATTTTTCCGTTGCGTGGCAGGAATAGGACAAAAGAGAAGAATATGAAGGAGTATCTGGAGATAGTCTATGTGACGGCGGCTTTTTTGTTTTTGCTGATCTCGGCCAACCGGCTGGCCGGATTTTTTGCCCATATCCGTCTGCCCCTGATCACGGGACTGATCGTGATGGGGATCCTTATCGGACCTTATGTTTTTAATTTCATTCCTTCCGAAGCCATCGACAGGCTGGGGTTCATCAACGAGATCGCCCTGGTGTTCATTGCTTTTGCGGCGGGAGCAGAACTTCATCTCAGTGAGTTCAGGGAACGGCGCAGGAGTATTTTCACCCTCTCGCTGGTACAGGTGATCATCATCTTCGGTGTAGGCAGTCTTGTTTTTTACCTGCTCTCCTCGGTCATTTCTTTCACGCAGGGACTGCCTGTGGAGGCACGTCTGGCGATCTCACTGCTTACGGGTGTGATCTCCATCGCCCGTTCTCCGGCCTCGACCATTGCCGTCATCAACGAACTGAGGGCCCGGGGGCCTTTCACCCAGACCTCCCTGGGCACGACGGTACTGATCGATGTAGCAAGCATTCTCATTTTCGCACTGGTCTTCTCTTTCAACGAGGTTTTGCTCAATGACGAGCAGTTCCGGCTACTGGTGGTGGTCATTCTGCTGGCCGAACTGCTGGCCTCTTTTACCGTAGGCCTCCTGCTGGGAAAGGTGTTGCAGTTCACCATGGGCATACGGCTCCCGCAGGGCATACGCATCCTCTTCATGCTGGGTCTCGGCTTCGGCATCTATCTTTTCTCCGAATGGCTGCGTCATTATTCCCGCCGCACCTGGGGCATGGATTTTTATATGGAGCCCCTGCTGATCAATATCATTGCCAGTTTCTACCTGTCCAATTACACGAGGTACCGCCGCGAGTTCAACGACATGCTGGAAAAGGCCATGCCCTATATCTATGCTGCCTTTTTCACGCTCATCGGCGCTTCCATCTCCTGGGAGTTCCTGTTCAGGGTCTGGACACTCGCGGTGCTGCTGTTCTTCCTGCGCCTCGTCCTGATGTTCATTGGCTCCTGGATCGGGTCGGCCCTGTCGGGGGATCCGGTGCGGTACCGCAATATCATGTGGATGCCGTTCGTCACGCAGGCGGGCGTGAGCCTGGGACTGATCACCGTGATCATGGGAGAAGGGCACACCTGGAGCTACCAGTTGGGCACCATTCTTATCGGCACGATCATCCTGAACCAGCTCATCGGCCCGGCCCTCTTCAAATGGGCCATCCAGATCGCCGGAGAGCATCATGTAAAGGCCCACGGCGAGATCATCGAAGACCATGAGGCGGTGATCTTCGGTTATGAGGCCCAGTCGCTTGCTTTGGCACGGCAATTGTCGTCTCAAAACTGGTCTGTCAGACTGGTCACCGACCAGCCCCGGGTGAAAGATCCGAAGATGGGGAATGTGGCACTGGTGTATGAGCGGGAGATCACGAAAGAAAGCCTGGAGCGTGTGGGGGCTGACAAGGCCGAAGCGATCGTGACGATGAAGACCGACGAGGAAAATTACAGGATCTGTGAGGTGGCCTATGAGCATTTCGGCACACCCAACCTGGTGGTGCGGCTCAATGAACGGAAAAACTTCGACCGGTTCCACCAGCTGGGAGCGCTGATCGTCGATCCTTCGACAGCCATCGTAAGCCTGCTGGACCACATGGTGCGGGCCCCCAACGCCACATCGCTGCTGCTGGGTCATGCGCCCGACCAGGACACGGCCGACATCGTCCTGCGCAACCGCAGCCTGCACGGCGTCTCGCTCAGACACCTCGACCTGCCTTCCGATATCCTGATCCTGGCCACACGCCGCCGCGGCCAGATGATCATCTCCACAGGGTTCACCCGGCTGCGGCTGGGTGATGTGCTGACAGTAGTCGGATCAAAAGAGAGTATTGAGGAACTGCGTTTAAAACTTGAATAGCCATGAAAGAAGCCGGTTTCTACACTACACGGGACGACGGGAAGACAGTATGTCATCTCTGCCCTGACAATTGTCTTATTGCCAACGGAAAAAGAGGAGCCTGCAAGGTGCGCCGCAATGAGGACGGCCGGCTGATCGCCGAGAATTACGGCCTGGTTTCCGCCATGCATGTGGATCCGGTAGAAAAGAAACCCCTGTACCACTATTATCCCGGGAGACCCATCCTCTCGCTGGGAACGGCCGGATGTAACTTGCACTGTATCTTCTGCCAGAACTGGGAGATCTCACAGGCTACCGTCGAAGAGATACCCCTTCGCAAACTCTCACCTGAAGAGGCGGTGAGCGCAGCCCTGCGGATCGAGGATAATATCGGCATCGCCTACACCTATAACGAACCTGTTATCTGGTATGAATATGTGAAGGATACGGCACTGCTGGCCCGGGAAAAAGGATTGAAGAACGTCATGGTGACCAACGGATATGTTAACCCGGAGCCGCTGGAAGATATGATCCGCTTTATCGATGCCTTCAGCGTCGACCTGAAA
The DNA here is from genome assembly GCA_027028505.1 of Bacteroidales bacterium. GTDB lineage: Bacteria > Bacteroidota > Bacteroidia > Bacteroidales > VadinHA17 > DRPN01. The sequence continues at coordinate 3,011 of JALVJE010000266.1, read as the reverse complement.
GGTTTCAATGAAAACTTTTACAAAAGATATACGCGTTCCAAACTGCAGCCGGTGCTGGAGGCCCTGAAGGCCATACGCGCCTCGGGCAGGCATCTGGAGATCACCAACCTGGTGATCCCGGAGCTCAATGATGACGTGGAGGAGTTCGAGGCGATGACCGACTGGATCGTCCGGGAACTGGGACGGGAGACGATCCTCCATATTTCCCGTTATTTTCCTGCGTGGAAGCTCCACAATGCTCCTACCCCCCTGAGCACCCTGCAGAAGTTCTTCGACATTGCCTCCCGCAAACTGGATTATGTATTTCTTGGGAATGTGGCATCACTGGGTGTGGGCCAGGACACGATATGCCCGCAATGCGGCCATACGGTCATAGAACGCTTGGGCTATGCCACCCGCATCACCGGTCTAGATGAAGAGGGTCGTTGTGTACATTGCGGGAAAAAGATCATCGGAACGACGAATGATGAAGGATGATCGACGAACCAAGAACCAAGAATCAAGAACCAAGAGAGATGAGCGATGAGCGTAGCGCATAGAGCTTAGAGCGTAGAGAAGATCAACGATGAAGAGATGAAGCGATGATGCGAGTCGATCAATAATTCAGATGCCGCAAATCGAGAATTGCGGGACTCGATACTCGCAACCCGATACTCGCAACTATCAACTACGAACCACAAACTCCTCAAATCCCCTCAGGGGTTGTTCTGTGAGGGTCACACGATCTACCCTGCCCCACATGGGACCTTTCCGGATACGCAGATAAAACCGGTCGAGGGCTTCCTCCTCCCCTTCCGCCTCGATATACACTGAACCGTCACGCTCGTTGCGGACGAAGCCTGTGATCCCCTCTTTTTGGGCTTCCTTCACAGCAAAGTAGCGGAATCCCACGTTCTGGACCCGCCCTGTCACTTTCATGACATACGATCTTTTCATCTCCCGGGAGATCAGTTATTCTTCTTTCTCTGCTTTTTTTTCTGCCTGTTCTTCTTTTTTCTTTGGGGTTTTCCGGGCATTTTTCTTTTGGGGTGCAGCCGTTACTTTACTTAATTCTTCAAACAGCTCATCCATCTTGCCGAAAAACTCCTGTTTGATCGCACCGATCACCTTGCGTGGCGCCCCTTCTCCGGCCGCCTCTGCCAGATGGTTGAGACGGTAGATCTGGTTATTGCGCAATACAATGGCATCCGAGATCAGGGCAATGACCTCCTCCCGTTTTTCCGGATGGTGGGTGATCATCCCGAAACCATCGGAAGCAAACTGTTCGGTCAGACAATTGATCTCTTTTTTCAGATTTTTGATAGAACTCATGATCCCTGATATTGATTTTTCTTTTGCCGAAAATAAAAAAATCCGGCAACATTTCCGCAAAAGAGATGAACTCTTCCCGAAATTCGCTAATTTTGGGATCCTAACCCAAACAAAAGAAAGCCATGAAAAAGATCCTCTTTTTAATTTTGATCGTACCGTTTTTTTTCGCCTGCACCTCTCACAAGACCTCCACAAAAGAGGAGGTCCTGAAATCGGGACTGAAGGTATCTGATTTTGATACGACACTGGACGGCAAGAAAGTATCCCTGTATGTATTAAGGAATGCCACCGGCATGGAGGTAGCCATCACTAACTATGGCGGCCGCATTGTCTCGATCATGGTCCCCGACAGGGATGGCCACTGGGCCGATGTGGAGCTGGGCTTTGGCAACATCCATGATTATTTAAAGGTAAAGAACAATTTCGGAGCCCTGATCGGGAGATATGCCAATCGCATCGCCAAAGGGGAATTCACCCTGGACGGCAAGACCTATACCCTGGAGAAGAACAACGGCCCCAACCACCTGCATGGCGGCAGTCATGGTTTTGACACGAAGGTATGGGATGTCCGGGGTGTGACGGACAATGAGATCAAGCTGCATTATCTCTCCAAAGATATGGAAGCCGGATATCCGGGCAACCTGGATGTGAACGTCACCTACACGCTCACCGACGACAACAAGATCATCATTGATTATACGGCCACTACCGACAAGACAACCGTCGTCAACCTGACCAACCATGCCTATTTCAACCTGAAGGGCGCCGGCGAAGGGACCATCCTGGACCATGTCCTGATGATCCCGGCAGATCATTTCACACCGGTTGATTCCACCCTCATCCCCACCGGTGAACTGCGCCCGGTAGAGGGCACACCATTGGATTTCCGCAAGCCTGTGCCCATCGGTGAACGGATCAATGATCCTTACGAACAACTGATACTGGGCCATGGCTACGACCACAACTGGGTCCTAAAGAAAGAGGCCAGTGACAAGATCATCCTTGCAGCACGCGTGGTTGAACCGGCTTCCGGACGTATGCTGGAGGTCTATACCAACGAACCGGGGATACAGTGCTATACCGGCAATTTCCTTGACGGAACCATTCATGGAAAAGGGGGTAAGGTATACCTGCGCCGCGGCGCCGTATGCTTGGAAACACAACACTTCCCCGACTCTCCCAACCACCCCCGGTTCCCCTCCGTCGTCCTGAAACCGGGAGAGACCTATCACTCCGTGTGCATGTATAAGTTCGGAGTGAAGAAGTAGGGAAGGCTGAAGGAAGTTCGATGCTCGATGCTCGAAGGGTGAAGGGTGAAGGCGGAAGGAAAGAAAAAAAAGATCCCGCTGGGCGGGATCAGGATCATTTGCGGAGAAAGAGGGATTCGAACCCCCGGTCCGCCGGTAAGCGGACAACGGTTTTCAAGACCGCCGCATTCGACCACTCTGCCATTTCTCCACTGCAAAAATAGTCAAAATTTTAAAATTTTCTGTTAAAATTCATTATCGTCCCTGCTTCCTCCTCTTTACTCCTTGACTCATTTCTCATTTCCCACCGTTTAATGCTTTGTTTGTCGATCATCAATCGTCGTTCGTTGATCATCCTTCATCCTTCCCCGGTAAACCGGGACTTCCTTTTGCCTTATGCCTTTTGCCTTTCCTCGTCCTCCGTAGCCTTGGCGAAGGAGGATGCCTTATTAC
>JALVJE010000265.1:12991-19193 GCA_027028505.1 Bacteroidales bacterium | reverse complement strand
GCGAAGCGGGCAGGTCGATCTCTTTCCGGAAATAATAGGCCGGATTGGGTCCGCCGGGTTGTGCTGGTGGCAGGACGGGTGAGCCTATCCACTGTGCCTGCCAGGAATGATACATCAATCCCATCTCCCAGCGGGCGGGAGCGCTCCAGGCCGATACCCTGCCGTGCCGGTCCCAGACCCGTACCCGCCACCACACCTCCATGCGAGGCTTCAAAGCTTTGCCGTTATATTTCACCTGGGTCGACTGGCCGGAAATGACCTTGCCGCTGTTCCACAGATCGGCTTTTTGGGGATCCAGCAGGGTGGTGTCTGTGGCGGCGATCACCTGCCAGGCCGTCTGCCGCTGATCATTGCCTGTAAAAGGCAGGACCCAGCTCAGTCGTGGATGTATGACGTCCATGCCGGTGGGGTTGATAACATACTCACAGCGGAGATCACCGGGCGTCAGGGGAGCCCGGGAGTGACATCCGGAGAAAAAAAACGGGAGCAGGAGAAAAAGGAGAGCAGGTCTTTTCATTTCTTTGGGACGTTTAAGTTTCTCTTATTGTTTTGTCAAATTTAACCTTTTCCGCAGATAAAAGAAAAGAACCGGGCTTTTCCCTCCAAAAGTGTTTTTTATCCTGACAGGGGAGATCTAAGTGGATCGTTATGCATCTGTAACAAATGATTCGTTATTTTTGAAAAAAATTGAATTTAGATCATGTTGAAGAAAATCATGAAATGGATCCTGGGGATCCTGGTCGTTTTCCTGCTTTTGGTCGGCGGCGGGATATTTTTTATGTATCATTCCGCTTTTAAACTCAGACCATGGAAATATCCTGCTGACCAGGCCGTGACGGAGCAACTGCCTGAGCGGCCCAACATCCTTCTGCTGGTGGCTGAGGATATGAGTCTGCGGGTAGGCGCTTTTGGCGACACGATAGCGCAGACGCCGAATATTGACCGCCTGGCATTGGCGGGGGTGCGTTATCCCAACACGTTCACTACGGCAGGTGTTTGTGCTCCCAGCCGGGCAGGGCTGATCACGGGGATGAACCAGATCTCCATGGGCGGACAGCACATGCGCACAGCCTCGCGTCCCAAAGGAGGATATTATTGTGTGCCACCGCCGGAGGTGAAAGCTTTTCCCGAGCTTATGCGAAAAGCGGGATACTACACTTTCAACATTGCCAAAGAAGATTATCAGTTCAGCCACATGCGCACCAAAACGGGGCCTTTCACGATCTGGGATGCGGAGGACAACAGCGATCTGTGGCGCGCCAGAAGGGCCGGCCAGCCCTTTTTCGGCATGATCAACTTCATGGAGACCCATGAGACCGGCCTGTTTACGCCTCTGGGACACAAGCCCCACAGCCTCATGCATTTTATGATCCAGATCATGCGACCGGCCATGCTGATGTCACGGAATATTGGATACAAGGGGAAGAAGACAGACCCCGCCTCCCTGCAACTGCCTCCTTATTATCCCGATACCCCGACCGTAAGAGCCGATATAGCACGTTTTTATCAGAATATCAATGCCATGGATGCCGTGGTGGGGGATATCCTGGAGCGCCTGAAAAAGGACGGACTGGCCTCTTCGACCATCGTGATCTGGACCACCGATCACGGGGATTGTCTGCCCCGGGCCAAAAGGGACCTTACCGATTCGGGCATCAGGGTGCCTATGGTCATTTACTGGCCTCCGGCCTTCCGTCCGCCGGGTATAAACCCCGGCGATATTGACTACCGTCTGATCAGTTTTACGGACATTGCTCCCACACTGCTGGATCTGGCCGGAGCTCCCAAACCGGATTATCTGCAGGGGGTCAGCCTGCTCTCGGACTCCGTCCGGCAATACATCTATGCGGCCAAAGACCGTATGGACGAGGTGTACTACCGTCAGCGGGCGATCCGGGACACACAGTACAAGTATATCCGGAGCTGGTATCCTGAGGTGCCGGACGGGGCTCACATCGCATTCCGCGACAATATAGAGATGATGCGGGAGATGTGGGACATGCTGGACAAAGGGAAACTGGATCCCCAGCAGACGTTGTGGTTCAGACCTACCGGCGAGGAACGGTTATATGACCTGCGGAAAGATCCTCAGGAATTGCATAATCTGGTGAATGACACTGCTTATGCAGCGGTGCTGGATAGAATGCGACTGGCCATGGACGAGTGGCTGACCAGGATAGGCGATTGGAGCGTGATCACAGAGGATGAGATGGTGAAAAAGTTCTATCCTGAGGGTAAACGTCCGGTAACCCCTCCGCCCGAGGTAACACTCGCCGGCGGACAGGTGGTCATCACCTGCTCCGAGCAGGCAGCCTCCATCGGATACCGCATCGGTGAAGGACCGTGGTTATTGTATACTGGGCCCTTTGCTTATCCGGAGGATCAGAAGATCACTGCCAAAGCAGTGCGTTACGGCTGGAAAGAGAGCAAAGAGGTGGAGATGTCCCCCTGACAGATATGATGAGAACGAATTGCTGTTTATTGTGTTTTTTGCTTTTTTGCTGATCATGGACTAAATTAAGGGTCCGGTAATTGAAAAACTGAAAAAAGATGATCCGAAGGATCGGAATGTTGGGCAGAGGGTACAGACATGCGAACCGCTATCTCAAGATCTTACAGGTGCTGATAAAATACGGTTTTGAGGATGTGGTGGCGCAGACGGGTCTGGAGGCGATCTTTGACCTCGGCCGGAAGGTCACCTTCCGGAAGACAGATCAGAAGATCTCCCGTCTTTCGCGGTGGGAGCGTATGCGTATGGCGCTGGAAGAGCTGGGGCCTACCTTCGTCAAGTTCGGGCAGGTTATGAGCACGCGCCCTGACCTGGTGCCTCTGGAGCTGATCGCAGAACTGAAAAAGCTGCAGGATAAGGTACCTCCTTTTCCGGAGGAGGAAGCCATAGGGGTGATAGAAGAAGAGCTGGGTAGTCCTGTGGGTGAGATCTTTAAAAATTTTGAAGCAACGCCTATAGCTGCGGCGTCCATAGCCCAGGTGCACCGGGCCACCCTCGCCGCTGGCGAGGAGGTAGCTGTCAAAGTGCGGCGGCCGGGCATCGAACGTACCATAGAGACCGACCTGGACATCATGTTCCATCTGGCCACGATGGTGGAGAAGCATATCGAAGAGATGCGGGCTTACAACCTGGTGAAGATCGTGGAGGAGTTTGATAGGTCCATTCACAAAGAGTTGAACTTCTTCCTGGAGGCTTCCAATATCGAGCGGTTCGGTAACTATTTCCGGAAAGATAAGAATATTCATGTACCCTTGTGTTACCGGGATTATAGTTCGAAGAAGGTGTTGACCATGGAGTTTATCGAGGGGATCAAGATCTCGGAGATCGAACTTCTTAAAGAACATTCCCTCGACCCGAAGATCATTGCCCGCAGGGGTGGGGAGCTGGTGCTGAAACAGATCTTTGAGTTCGGCTTTTTCCATGCCGATCCGCATCCGGGAAATATTTTTGTGCTGCCGGGCAATGTGATCTGTTTCCTGGATTTCGGGATGATGGGCACCCTGACCCGCTCGACGCAGGAGCTGATCACCTCCATCGCTGCCGGCGCCCTGACACGGGATGTCAGCCGGATCATAAGGAGTGTCCTGCGGCTCTGCGAGACCAACGGGGATATCAACCGGAAAGAGCTGGAGCTTCAGGTCACCGAACTGATCGACCGGTATTTTTATGTCTCGCTGGAGCAGATGGACATGGCTGCCCTGATCAATGACCTCATCCGGTTCTTTCCCGACAACAACCTTATCATCCCGGCCGACCTGTACCTGCTGGCCCGGGCCCTGGTGTTGCTGCAGGGCAACGGGGAGATGCTGGACCCTGACTACAATGTGGCCCGGCAGATCGAGCCCTACGTCAAGAAGATGATCCGTCAGCGCCTCCATTTCCGGACGCTGGCCAAAGATCTTCTGGCCTCTTCCGAAGAGTTGGTGGAGCTGACCAAAGAGCTGCCTTTTGAGATCCGGGAGATCATTGACAAGATCAAGAACGGTACCCTGAAGATGGACATTGAGCACAAAGGTCTCGGCCCCATGCTGGGCACCCACGAGCGCATCAGCAACCGCATCGCCTTCGCCATCGTCCTGGCGGCCATCATCATTGGCTCCTCCCTGATCACCCTCTCGCGGATCCCTCCCCTCTGGCGGGATGTGCCGGTGATCGGTGTGGCGGGGTTCATTGCAGCCGGCCTGCTGGGCTTCTGGCTGCTGATCTCCATCCTGCGGCACGGGAAGATGTAAGTAGGCCGTTCTACTGCCCGCTCCCGAAATAAAAATAGAGCGTTCCCTTATACAGGCCGGAGGCCTGTGTCTTTTGTCCCTGGGGACCCAGATCAGCAGCTTCATGGAATTTTGTACCGATGGGCGGGATAGCATGGAGCACGGAGATATCCCCTTCGGGCCAGATCATACGGGCATGGCGGGGCTCATATCCTTCGGGCTGGCTGTACACCCGCAGGTAGAGGTCCTCGTCGGGGGTGGCCAGGGTGATGGGGCCGTCGGTAGTTTCGAAGACGACCCAGGAGAGACCGGCATAGTATCCCGGGAATTCGGGATAATCCCACGCTGTCGCCGGGGCGAAGCTGTTGTACCGGTTCTTCCAGACGCCCGGCGTGACTCCTTTGAGCCGGTTTTTCCAGACACGGTAGGGTCCTTTGCCCAGCCAGCGCATGCCCTGCATCCGCACTTCGGGATAACGGAAGCTGATGCCCAGGTAATCCACTTCCCCCTCATAAGGAAAAGCGTAGTCGAGACGCAGCCATCCGCCCGGTAGGACGGTCCACTGCAACTGCCGGAAGAAAGGATGGTGGCGGACGGTCACGGTTACGCCTGAGTCGGTGACGGCTGCCTGCGTCACGGGCAGGATACGCGGCTCTTTTTTGTTTACCGGTACGATGAAAGGCCCTTCGCCGAAAGGGATCACATGATCGCCGATGCGTACCTGCCGGAGGAGACCGTAATGCTTATCGAAAGAAAAAGTGAAGGCGCCAGCGGATACCTCCAGATCTCCGGTCGTCTCTTTGATCTGTGGAGCAGGGCCCTTGCTGTGCACGAAAGCGGCCAGGGTGTGCCGGTTGTCTTTCAATTTCCAGGACCATGAGAATAACTCCTGTCCGGCAGGATCGCGGGCGGTGAGACGCAGCAGGTCAGCCTGCCGCAGGGCCGCCTGTGGGAGGTCCAGGTGCAGGGTGCCTTTCTCTCCCGGGGGCAGGCCGGGACCGGCCTGGGTCCCTTCGGCCAGTATGGAGATATTGTGCGGGGGATCGCCGGGCATAGGGAGTCGTTGCAGTTGCCAGGAGAAAGTGCACATCTGCAGGTTGGTGAAAGCATAGCGGTTCTCCACGGGGAGGGATCCGTCGAACCCTGCCGGAAGTGGATCATCCGTTTCGATATATACAGGCGACCATATCTCTTTGACGGTGAAGAAGCTTCCCTCTTTTTCATGGTGGGGGCCCACGATACCGTCGGGAGCATGGTTGCCGTCCACATCAACGAGGCAGTTGCGGTCGGTGCGGACGATCCCCTCGTCGGCGAAGACCCAGAGGAACATGCCGCCGGTATGGGGGTTGCCCCACATCAGGTGCCAGAAATCATCCAGCCCGGCGCCGGCGCCACCGTCGTAGAGGCCGTGTAGGTGCTCGGTGGGCATGAAGATCGCCGGGCCTTTCAGCTTGTTCCGCACGCTCTCGTAGCCCTCGTAATGGTCGGTATCGATGCCGTTGAACAGCTCCCAGGGATGGAGCACCCTGCGGCGCTGCAGGTCGTAGCGGGCGAACTCTCCGTCGAGGGCGGTGTTCCAGCCGCCCTCGTTGCCGTTGTCCCAGAAAAGGATAGAGGGGTGGTTGACATCGCGAACGACCATCTCTTTGACCAGCTTCTTCCCGGTGGGGGTGTCGTAGGGAGGCTTTTGCCAGCCGGCCAGCTCGTCCAGCACGTAGAGGCCCAGCTCGTCGCAGTAGTCGAGGAACCACGGGTCCGGAGGGTAATGCGACATGCGCACGGCGTTCATGTTCATTGCCTTGATCAGCCGCACATCGTCGTAACAGTCTTTCCGGCTGAGGGCCCTGCCCGTGGCGGGACGGAAGCTGTGGCGGTCGCATCCTTTGAGGACGATGTGCCGGCCGTTGAGGAAGAGTCCTTCGCCCTCGCGCACCTCGAAGGTGCGGAAGCCGATGCGTTCGCGGACCGTATGGATCACCTG
>JALVJE010000265.1:0-12981 GCA_027028505.1 Bacteroidales bacterium | reverse complement strand
TAATAGAGCACGGGATTCTCGGCACTCCAGGGCAGTATGCCCTGCACTTTCGTGTGGAGCAGGGCCAGGGTGTCGCCTTTGCGGAGGGGGGCTTCGAAGGGAGCGCCCACAGCCGTGCCGGCGCGTGTGAGCACCTGCCCGCGGACGGTGCATCTTTTCTTTATCTTTCCCGTGTGTACGGCAGCTCGCAGCGAGCCGTCGGCGCGGCCGTCCAGGGAGGTCCAGGAGATATGTTCCTGCGGCAAGGCCTTCAGCCATACGGGCCGGTAGATGCCGCCGAAGATCCAGTAGTCGCTGTGGCGCTCGGCCAGGTTGATACGCTCGTTGGACGACATCTTGTGCACCGTCACGGCGAGGTCGTTGCTGTCGCCGCAGTGGACCAGCGGGGTGATGTCGTATTCGAACCGGTAGAAGCCTCCCCGGTGGACAGGACCTGCAGGGAGCCCGTTGACAAAAGCCTTTGTGTCGGTCATCACCCCGCCGAAGACGAGGAAGATACGTTTTCCCTCCCAGCGGGACGGGACGAAGAAGCGTGTGCGGTAGTGGCCGGCCTCGCGGCCTTTCTCCTCCTCTTTGTCCTTGCCGTAGTTGTAGGTGCCGAAACCGTGTTGTTCCCAGCAGGAGGGTACGGGCAGGGTGCTCCACACGCCGGCACGGCGTCCCCCGTCCACCATGAATTGCCAGGACACGGGACCGGCAGCGTCCGGCCCCGAGAGGTAGCGGATCTCGGTCTGCTGGGCAACAAGGGGTCCCGTGAAAAATGGGATCAACAGTAAGATCAGGAAAAGCCTTACCTTCCAATGAGTTTTTATCTCTTTGCCTGTGTGACCAAAAAGATACTTATCTTTTAAAATATGCATATCCGGCGGGTTTTTGAGGTTTGTCGGTGGTCATGGTGGTGGTGATATGCGAACTGGTACGCTGCCAGAAGTAGAACGCACCTGTTTCGGTGCCTATCAACAGATCCGGGATGCCGTCCCTGTTCCAGTCACAGGTCACGGGTCCGTCGGTATGGCCCATCAATGTGCGTGAAATGATGCGTCCCATATAAACCAGTATCATTTTTCCGTTTTCCCGGCCCTCATTTCTGAACCAGTCAACCGCCGGTTTTGAGGAAACGATCAGGTCTTCCCGGCCATCTCCGTTCCAGTCGGCAAAGGTGATCTTCAGGCGGCCGCTGCTGCTTCCGGTTCGTTGATTCAAGAGAAGAGGATGTCCCTGAGGATCGGTAAATCTTCTCTCCGGCGGGCCCAGATGCAGGATCCCTTTCGAATCCCTGAACCTTAAATACACGGAAAGGTATCCCTGATGATCCAGCATGACCAGGTCATTGAGCCCGTCGTTGTTGAAGTCCTTGATCAGGGGGGAGGTACGCCAGGGAGCGAGCAGTTCATCGTCCCCGGCTTTTCCGGGGACCCATGCAGGTCGCAGGGGTTTCCCTTTCCAAGATACTTTCACCGGTTGGGCGGGGGCCAGTCTTGGATGGCCCGGAGTGCCTGTGTTCTCAAACCACACCACATTCCCATTGTGGTTGTTGGCCAGGATATCGGGCAGTTGGTCTTCATTCCAATAGCCTACATCAATGGTGGTATAGCCCCAATGGGCATCCGGGGGGATCAGCCGGATCACTTTTCCGTCCGCTTTTAACCATTGGGGTTTGTCCCACCGGGGAATATCCCCTCCCAGGTTTTTGATAAATCCGATATATCCCGCGCCGTTACCGCTTACAATATCTGTTTTTCCGTCACCATCCCAGTCAAAGACCCTGGGGGCCGTCAGGGCACCGAGATCCACGAAACGGGCTTCTTGCTGAAAAAAACGGGGCGGTAAGAACTCCGGAGTTCCGTCAACCAGCTTTCCGGTGTTTTTGATGAAAGAAACTTTGCCGTCTTCATCCCCTGCGATGATATCCGTATATCCGTCCCCGTCCCAGTCGATGGCCATAGTTTTTACAGCCCCTCCGTAATGACTTTCCATCTGTAACTTTTTCCCCTGGTATTTAAGATACCTTCCCTCTGTAAAAGCATAATGCTCCGGGGTCCCGGTGTTCTCAAAATACACAAATCCTGCATACGGTCCCACGGCGATGTAATCATAATCCCCGTCATGATCGAAATCGGCCAGGGTCGTTCCCATCTTCAGATAGATCTCCTGCTCCGGGTGAGTCCCGTTGGTTGTGAGGATGATCTGAGGCTTGCGGTATGCCGGCTTCTCATTGGTCCCTGTGTTCTTGAACAACAACAGGTATCCTTGTCCGTTGCGCCGGTTCAACCCACATACAAGGTCATAGACACCGTCGGCATCCGGATCGATCATTTTCCAGCGGTTGTATTTTGTGTCCGGGATATATCCTGTAGCTTTCAGCGGGAGTTCCTGCCGGTCCCAAAAAACATTCTGAGGAACATCCTTATATATCAATAATTTGTCGTTTACTCTGTCCGGCGTGATCACATGCTGATGTCCCTGCACATCCGACACTTCAAAACACATTCCGTCATATCCGAGTCTGAACCTTTCGGTGGAGATGCGCATACCATATCTGAACAAAGGCATTTCCACATTGCCACTAATATTCTCAAAATAATAAACACCGGATTCCGCATAACTGCCTGACTCGGACACAAGGAGGTCAAGGTCGCCGTCTCCGTCAAAGTCCATCGGCATGGGAACGGATTTAAATCCGACATCAAGGTCAACCGTGATCTCCGGATTGCGGTATTCCAGTTTGGCAGGTCCGGCAGTATAGGGATCGAAGCAGGTTTGCTTCTCTTTTGCTGTGCAGGAGAGGAACAGGGGGATGATCATCCCTGTCCGGAGCAGCAGTTTCAGGTTTTGTTTAACGCTCATTTTCCGGTGTTTTTGGGAGATTGTGATCCGTTGCCTGTATCACGAGGGATGAGATAGAAGAATCCGTCTTCGGCGCCGATGAGCAGATCGGGGATGCCGTCGCCGTTCCAGTCGACGTGGGTGGGGCAGGTGCTGTGGCCGGCCAGGTAGAGGTCGTTCAGGTTGCCTTCGTCCTTAAAGACAAAATGATCGTTGCTGCCGATATTCCTGTAGAGGCCTATGTTTTTCGTGTTGACCAGCAGGTCGAGGTCGCCGTCACCGTCCCAGTCCACCAGGTCGATCTTGCGGCGGCCGCTGTGGCCGGCCTTTCGGTCGTTGAGGCGCAGGGGGTTGCCCCGGGTATCGAAGAAGATACGTTGTCCCGGCCTGAGGATCAGCTCCCCGTCTTTTTTCTTTCGTTCGAACCAGCTCAGATACCCTTCGTGGTCGAGGATCACCAGGTCGTTGAGGCCGTCCCGGTTCAGGTCGATGACCACGGGGCGGGTGCGCCACTGCACCACCAGCTCGCGGGGGGCGGGGTCCCACCAGTTCCAGGCCGGTTTGGGTGGGGTGCCGGGCCAGTCCACCTGTACGGGGCGGGCTTCTCCCAGCACGGGATGCCGGCGTGTGCCGGTGTTGGGCAGCCAGAGGATCCTGCCTGTGATGCTGTTAAGGACGATGTCGGGCAGACCGTCCATGTTCCAGTCGGCCACGTAGGGGACGGTGTAGCCCCATTTGGCTTCGGCAGGTCCCTGGATCGACATATTCTTCCCGGCCATGATGCGAAACACCTTCCCGCCGGCCTTCAGTCGTACCGGGGCCGCCCAGCGGGGTGTGGCGCCGCCGCCCAGGTTCTCGAAATACTCCAGAAAACCGGCCGAGTTGCCGGCGATGAGATCCTCGTCGCCGTCGCTGTCCCAGTCGACACTGCAGGGGGTGGCCAGTACACCGCACTTGACATAATCGGCCTCCTGCCTGAAATAACGCGGGGTGGCCACCCCCGGTTTTCCATCAGGATCTTTTCCGGTATTTTCGATGAAGACCACGCGGCCGTCTTCCATACCCACGAGGATGTCGGGATCACGGTCGCGGTCCCAGTCGTACACCACCACCTCGGGCATCTCCAGCTCGAGGTGTAGCACCCGGCCGCCGGTGGTGAGGAAACGGCCGGGAGCATAGACAGGGGCGGTGCGGGTGCCGGTGTTCTCGAAGAAAGTGATACGGTCGAGGAACTCGCCGCAGAGGAGATCGAGGTCGCCGTCGCCGTCCCAGTCCGTCAGGTTGGGGGAGGGCTTGCCGTACACATCCACCGGCCGGCCGCCGGCGAGGATGTGCTGTGCCTGGCCGTAACGGGGTTTTTCGTTGGTGCCGTTGTTCCTGATCCAATAGACATAGCCGTGCAGCCTCCCATGGATCCACTCCCCCTTGTCGTTATAGGCATCATCCCATCCGTACTCCCGCCAGTCGCTGGCGCCGACGATCAGGTCGAAAATACCGTCGCCGTCGTAATCGGCAAACTTCCACTGGTTGGTGCGGCCGGAGAAGAATTCCTGTTTGTACCTGATCTTTTCGGGATGTGTGAAAAGGTCCTGCCGGAAGTTGCGGTACATCACTCCGGGGGTGCAGAGGACCATGGTGCCTCCGGGCCAGGAGACGGTGAGGTTGCGGAGGCCGTCGGCGATCTTCCTGCCTTTGGAGAAAATGCCGTCGCCCCGGTTCTCAAAATAATACATCCCCTTGGAGGGTTTGTCACGGCAGGTGACCAGCAGGTCGTTGAGGCCGTCACCGTTCCAATCGACAGGCACAGGATTGGCCCACAATCCTACCCCCAGATCGACCACCAGCCCGGGATGGTTGTAAGGTAACCGGTATGCAGCCGGATCCTGGGAGAAAAGGTAGAGCGCCTGCAGGCTCAACAAAACAGAAAGGAACAGAGATCTTTTTTTCATGGTTGTGTTGTTTCTAAGAAGAAATTAGCTCGCTTCGCTCGCGAAATTTACTCGCTGACGCTCGTGAAATTTGCTCCCGATGGTCGCGAAATTAAGTAGAAATTAGCTCACTGCGTTCGCGAAATTAGCCCCGACTGCGTCGGGACGAAATTAGGTAGAAATTAGCTCCCGTGGGTCGCGAAATTGGTTGTCATTCGGTGGTCATTCAGTGGTTATACAATAGTCATACAATAGTCATTCGGTAGTCATTCAGTGGTCATTGGTTCGCTGTGCTCACGAAACGCAGCCGGCGGGCTGCATCAAACCTCAAACCACAAACCTCAAACGTCCGCGCAGCGGACCATAACCTGGAACCTGAAACCTGAAACCTGAAACCTTCTTTTGCCTTATTACTTATTACTTTTTACTTATTGTCATTTCCTTCCCCTCATACTCCACCACCTTATCCGCCTGCTCTTCCGGATAGATGCCGGTGCCGTGGCCTTTGTCCACCCATACAATGCGGAAGGTGCGTTTTTTGAGCATGCCGGGAAAAGACCCTCTCCGGGTGCCGATGGTAAGGGTCTGCTGCTCCTCATCCCAGGTGATGGGGATGGTGGCATAGACGCCTTTTTCGTAGTCGTAGTTGTCGTTCTCATCCTCGTACAGCACAAAATGGGCATCTGCCCCGGTATAGATCCGCAGCTCGATGGGGTCGGCCGGTTTCTGTGTGGCATATTCCATTACCGGGCCCATGGGCAGGATGCTGCCGGCGCGGACGAAAAGGGGCATCTCACTCACCGGGGCGGGCACCTGCACGGTCTGTCCGCCCGTATAGCTGTCTCCCCGCCAGAAATCGTACCAGTCCGCACCGGCCGGCAAATAAACCCGTTTGTTCTTCACCTGCGTAAGTTCCGGTTCCCGCAAAGTATCCCGCACCGATGGAGGGATCCACGCCAGTTTGGTGATGGCATTGCCCAGCAACTGGAAATATTCGAGGGTGATGGGATACTTTTTACGGGCCTCCAGGGTGATCTCCCCCTCATCGATCGTTACGCCGTGACCTGTCCAGTTCTCCACCACGGTCTTCCCGCCGATCTTCACCCGGATGCCGTCATTGGAGGTGGTCAGGAAAGTGTATTTCCCGGTTTCTTCCGGTTTGATCATTCCCGTCATGCGCACGCTGAAATAGTGCTTGTTCACCTGAGGGGGCAGGGAAGTGCCGTCGTTCCAGTTGATATTCAGCCGACTGACAGATCCTTTGGCTTTCAGGGTGTCGAAGTCGGTGCCCTGGAAATACCTTACGGACAGGCTCCCTTTCCGTCCTTTGTCGTCGTACAGGGCGGAGGAGGGGATCACTGTGCCGGTATAATTTTTCTCGAAGTACATCTTTTCTGTCACCGGGGCTACCAGGAAGGCCGGCCCGAACATATATTCATCCCCGGTTTTCCGTGCCGTGGTGTCGCCGGGAAAATCCATAGGCAGTCCCCGCATGAGGGTGTATCCGTGGCTGGTGACCTGCCAGGCCAGGGAGTAGATGTAAGGCAGCAGGCGGTAGCGCAGCTCGTCGAAACTTTTCAGGGGCTGGTAGGTCCAGGATCCTTCGCCGCCGAGATTATAGATCTCGCGGGGGGTGCCCGTGCCGTGGGAGCGGAAGATGGGGCAGAAGGTGCCGAACTGGAACCAGCGCAGGTAGAGCTCGCGGTAGGCGTTGTCGCGGTTGCCCAGGGGATCGTCAGGGAAAAAGGCGCCTATGTCGGTGGTCCAATACGGGATGCCCGCCATGCAGAAGTTGATGCCGGCGGTGATCTGATGGCGGAAGACGTCCCACCGGGCATGTATGTCGCCCGACCAGGTGGTGGCGGCATAACGCTGCTGACCCGCATAGGCCGAGCGGGTGAGGATGTAAACCCTTTTTTGGTCGGTGGTCCTGCGCTGGTTCTCATACACCCCTTTGGTGCTCATCAGCGAGTAGGAGAGCAGGTAACGGGCCATGCTGCCCAGATGGGTGGTGCCCAGGTGCTCCATGGCAGCGATGCGCTCGTCAAGGGTGGCGCCGCTCACCTCCGGCTCGGTGGCATCCATCCACCAGGCATCCATGCCCAGGGAGAAGATGTTGCGGTTGAGCCATTTCCAGTAATGATCGCGTGCCTCGGGGTTGTAAGGATCGTAGAGGCCCCGTTCCGTACCCTGTCCGTCGGTGATGAGATAGCCTTTTTTCTTCATCTCCTTGTAGATGGTGGTCTGTGGGGCGAAGTTGGGCCAGATGGAGATCATGATATGGGCATGGCGGGCGTGCACACTGTCGATCATCCCTTTGGGATCGGGATAGCGGGTGCTGTCAAACTCTATGGCGTTCCAGCCGTGGCTGCCCCAATACATCCAGTCCTGGACGATGTCGTCCAGCGGCAGATGACGGCGGCGGTACTCCCGCACGACATCCAGCAGCTCTTCCTGGGTATTGTACCGCTCCCTGCACTGCCAGTACCCGTAAGCCCAGCGACCGTAGAGCGGTGCCTGCCCCGTGAGATGACGGTACCCGCCGATCACACCGTCCGGATCGTCGCCGGCGATGAAATAGTAATCTACGGCATCGGCCACTTTCGACCACATCGTCGTGCCGTCGGCACCGTCGTGGAACTTTGTCAGGGAGTAGTTGTCCCAGAGGATGCCGTAGTTCTTCGTGGTGACGAAAAAAGGCGTCACCGCCTGCCTGTTCTCCTGGAAGAGGATGCGGTCATGGCCCCGCAGGTCCATTACTCCGTCCTGGTATTGTCCCAGGCCGTACACGGACTCGCCGGCGGACAGACGGAAAGGTTGTGTGATAGTATAGGCCTGGCCCGTCTCGCCGGGAATGGTCACAGGGGTGAGGTCCGCTTTCCCGGCCTGCAGCAGGGTGTCTCCCTGCCGGTCCAGGAAGGTGATCGTTTCTTTTTCCTTGTCCAGGCGCACGGTGAGACGCGGCGTGATCAGCTCGGCAGAACGGTCATCCTCTTTTATCCGCCATCCTTTTTTTTGCAACGGCCGGGCGATGACCATCAGGCTCGGGCGTTCTTTCAGCTCTTTGACCGGCGAGACCGTCACGCGGATGATACCTTCGTCATATACCCGGAGGCGGATGAAACCTTTGCCGGCGGGTTGTTGTATCTCCGGGGTCCGGGAGGAGCAGGCGGCGAGGAGGAGGATGAGCGGGAGGAAAAGGATCTTTTTCATAACTGACAGGTAATAGGTTATTTGAACCGGATACTGTAAAGATCGGCATCTTTCATGACAAAACGAAGGCGCACCGTTTTTCCCTTCAGCGTGGCCAGGTTCTTCCCTGATATCCAGGTGACGGGTTTGGCAATCTCATTGCCGATGATCTCCCGGCACTCCTGCAGAGAGAAGCCGGGGAGAGGACGGCCCCCGGCATCCTGGATCTCCACCCGTACCGATCCGGCGGCCGAGGTGGAGAAATTGAGGAAGAGGGTGTCACCGCCGAAACGGAGAGGTTTGGTGGTGAGTGAGCCTCCTTGGTAGGGTGCATTTACCGATACGAACCCGTCGATGCGCAGGGAGTAACGGTGCAGATGGGCGGTGGGCTGGGCATAGTCTTCGTTGAGGTAGAGGGACATCTCCGTCGGTCCGGTCTGCACGATATTGAGTGCCGGGTAATTGGAGCGGGAGACCCAGTTCTGCAGCCCTATGCCGGGGCGTACATATCCCTCCATAAAGGTGCGGTAATAGCGATTGCCGCCGCGGCTGCTCATCAGCACGGCGTCGGAGCAGTCACGGAAGTATTTCGGATTGACCCGGAGGGCGCGGGCCTGTTCCTCGGTGAGCACCTGGCGGTGCGGCATAAAACGGGCTGCCACGGAGATGTAGATGTGGGGAGCACGGTAGTAGGGCGCGGTCTGGTTGGTATAGAGCTGCTCCCGCGGCGTGTTGCCGAAACTCATCTCCACCGGCTTGCTCCAGTGGAGGAAATCATCAGAGACGGTACGGCTCACCGTGCGGTAGTTGACGCCGTTCTCCCGGGTCCAGGTACGGAAGTAACAGATGTATTTTTGCTCGGCCACCGACCAGAAAGATACGTTCTGGGAGTCGAAGGGGTTGTGTTTGGCCAGTCCGACGGAGGTGATGACAGGCTTTTCCCGCCATCTCTTCCAGTGGATGCCATCAGGGGATACATATGCGATCAGTCCGCTCTCCGCCAGTCCGCCCAGGGCCTTATAACGCTCACCGGCCGGCACGCCGCGACGGGTGTCCAGGAAAGGAGAGAAGTTGTGGGTCACCGGCGCAGCATGGGCCAGTACAACATTGTTGTGCCGGGTGCCGTCCACCTCAAAGAGACCCAGGTCGGGCTTCGTCCAGTGGATGCCGTCCTGCGACTCGGCGTAGCAGGTGACCTCCATCGGACTGCCGTCGCTGCTGCCCTTGGGCATGCCACGGTAATACAGACGGAAAAGGGTGTCTTCGCGGATCACCGTGACATAGGCACAGAAAGCCCCTTCCCAGGGCCTGTCAAAGGACATCACAGGACCTTCGTCCACAGGATGGTGCAGCACCAGCGAGGTGCCCTCCATATGGTCGATCAGGAAAGAGTCGACGAACAGCTCCAGACGGTTCCCGAGATACGGGATCTGTCCGGCACTCTTCTCCTGTGCGGCTGCAAATATCGGCAAAAGAAGAAAAAATGCGAGAAATAAATAGGTATTTAAATAGGAATTAAAATAGGTAATTAAATATCTATTTAAATAGGTAGATTTTAGTTCAAAGTTCATGGTTCGTGGTTTGTAGTTTTTAGTTCCTGGTTGGTGGTTGGTAGTTGGTAGTGAAAGGC
Organism: Bacteroidales bacterium; assembly: GCA_027028505.1. GTDB lineage: Bacteria > Bacteroidota > Bacteroidia > Bacteroidales > VadinHA17 > DRPN01. Next base: position 3,405 of record JALVJE010000265.1, on the reverse strand, counting down.
TTCTCGCAGAGGACACAAAGAAGCGCTGAGAACGCAAAGAGGAATAGGTGCCGCAATCTGAGCTCTGTGCCCTGTGCCCTGTGCCCAGCACCTGGCACCTTTCCACCTTTCCACTTTTCATACTTTTCAACTTTTATCACTCTTCGACTTTATTTATATACCCATAATACCTCCCCATCCAGTAGGGCAAGAGCCAGAAGGTGGGGCTGGCTTCGGTGCGGCCGCCATCGCCCTGCACGGCTTTCCAGGGGTTTTTGTCCCAGCGCATGATGCCTCTTTCTCCGGGGGGCAGGAGGCGGCTGGTCTCCACATCCTCGAGGATGGGTTTGTGGGTAAGGGTAATGTCTTCGCGATGGCTGTTATCCACGGTCCAGCGGATCAGGTCGAGGGGGTTGTCGCGCAGGAAAAGCACGGAACGTTCGAGCTTTACCTCTTTTTTCCGGAAAGCGTTGTACGTATAATAATAAAAGGGGCTGTCGTCGTTCTTGCAGGCCTGGTACCAGGCATCCATGCTTTTCTTGTAGAGGTCGCGGAGGGTCTCGTTTTTCTCATAAAGCATGAGGGCGGGGTAGGCGAGGGCCACCAGCTCATCGTCAATGAACGTGCGCCAGGCAGGCATCACCGTCTTGGCCTGCAGGGCATTCTCAGCATAATGATGCTCCTTGATCAGTTTTTCATATTCCTGCTGGTATTTTTCTTTGCCGCTCACTTCGTAAGCCAGCTTGAGGTAGGAGAGGATCTCCAGCGAGTTGATCCCTCTTTCGGTGGCCCAGTCGGGGTCGTCGTTGAGGTAACGGGGAGCCCACACACCCCATTTGGTATGGGTGCCGTCGAGGTCTTTCAGGACGTACCCGTTGTCGATGATGTAGTCGATGATCCTAGTGACATGGCGGCTTACCTCTTTGCGGAGTTGCGGATCGTCTTTGGCGATCATCTCCCAGAAGATGGTGTAGCCGTACATGTGGCCTGTGATCTCGTCGCTGCTGGTATCTCCTTTCCAGAGCCATTTACCGTCCTTCGATCTCCGCCAGTGGTTCTCCACCTTCTTATCGCGTGGGTTGTGTACCAGGCGGTCGGCAAACTGCCGGTCTGTGATGGTCTCGTTGGGATCGGCCATGCGTTTCCAGGTGACGGGGATGACCGTACGGGCCACGAAACCGTCCGTTTTCGTGACCGTCTGCAGGAATTTCAGGGCACGGAAAGCTTTTACGGCATTCTCCCGTGCTGCCGGGTCCTGGGTGACGGCATAGCGGTAGCTCTCCATGGCCAAGTACATGCTGGTGTATTGTCCGTCGTTGTCGTCGTCCATGGGTTCCCAGGAGGTGGTGTCGCCGGGGGTGCGGAGGCGGCATTTCTCCACCAGTCCCGGTTTACGTATGTGTCGCCGTTCCAGGAGGCCCTGGTAATAGGCTGCTTTCTGTTCCAGGGTGATCTTTTTCTTCCTTAGTACGCTTACGCCTCCCGCGGTGGCCACCCAGGCATCGCCCCGGCTGTCGAAGGCGATATCCCTGACACGGTCGTCGGGCAGCCAGCGCCGGCTGTGCCGCAGCGAGTGTTTGGGGCCCAGGAAACGCACCACCCCTCCGTCGGTGCCTACCCACATCACGCCGGTAGGAGCTCTCTCCATACATCTTACCCAGATGTTGGGAAGGCCTGTGGCCGGGGTGATGTCCGACAGCTTCTGGTCCTTGTTGGTGGTGAAGACGGAAATCCCGCCGAGGCCTCCTATCCAGATCTCTTTATTGGTATGGTAGGCGATGCCGTATATATTGTCACTGATGAGCTGGGAAGGTTTCCACAGATGGGTGACTTGTTCGCCCCGGCGGTGCCATACTCCGCGGCCCGTGCCCAGGTAAAAGCCTCCCTTCCTGTCGGTTACCAGACAATGGTCTTCGCGTGAGAAGGGCATCTCTTCCTTTTCCCATGACTTGCCGTCATAACGCCACAGTCCGGCAGGTCCCATGGCTAGGATATCCGTACCGTCACTGCCTGCGACAGCCATGGGGCCCTCCACGGCTGCGATCTTTTCTTTTTTCAGTCCGTTGAAACGGTACAGACCGTTCCAGGCGGCTGCCCAAACGGTGCCTTTTTTGTCCAGATAGAGATCGAAGACAGGTCCCTGTTCCGCTGCCGGCAGGGCGGCCTGCCAGGAGCTCTTGCCGGGTTGCAGGTAGAACAGGCCCGCCCGTGTGCCGGCCCACACGACATCGCTGCTGTCCACCAGGATGGTGCGCACATCATTGGCCGCCTTTGTGGGCAGGAGGTAGAACTGACGGTATTCCTGAAGGAAAGGCTCGTCGGGGATGCCGGCGTGCGAGAGGGTGAGCGAGGAGAGGAGAGAAAGTGAGATAAGGAGGTACGTTCTCATAAAACAATGTTTTGATGATGCATTTTTAGATCTTATAATCATTCCATTATGCCAAAGTTAATGATATAATGCTTTGGCCGGCACGGGTTCGAGCGTTTTGCCGGGTACCTTCCATTTGACCACCAGTTTCTTGGCGCGTCCCATCTGGAAGTAGAGCAGACTTACGGGATGGAGGCCTTTCTTCATTCCTACGTTGCTCAACAGTGCCTGGGCGGGGTGGCCGCCGTCGTTGTCGATGATCTTTTTACCGTCGATGGAGAGCACCGCGCCGTCGTTCGATTCAAGATAGAATTTATACAGTCCGTCCACCGGAGCTTTGAGATAACCCTCGAACTCATAGCTGAAAGGCCGCTGGTCGCGGATCGAGTCGACGTTGAAGGTGGCGATGACACCCCGGTTTTTCACCGGGTATTTCAGCCGGTCGGCGGTGGTCTCGCAGAATCCTTCGCGGTACACGTAGTGCAGGCCGGGGCGGGCATGGGCTACGGGGGTGGCGGGGATGAGTTCCGCTTTGCGGAAGGTCTGTGCCACGGCATAGCCGGGGGGCAGGCCGGTCACATAGCAGCGGGCCCGCAGGGTGATGGAGTGGTCGATGATGAAAGGTTTATGATAGACGGGTGCCTGCTCATCCGGCTCGCTGCCGTCAAGGGTATAACGGATCACTGCGTTGCCGGCAGGGCAGGAGAGGGACACCTTGGTCCGGTCGAGGAAGACACGGTCGCTGAAGGAGATCACCGGCAGGGGCGTCGCTTCATACTTCGGCATGGGGGGCCTGTCTTTGGGATCCACCCCCCAGGAGGTGTTGGGTGTGGCGCCCAGGGTGAAGACCAGCTCGCCGCCGGCCTGTATGTCCTGCGAGCGCAGCCAGGTGCGGGTATATGGTTGACCGTTGAGTGTGACCTTTTGGATATAGGGATGGTCAGGAGCATTGTTCTCCGTCCGGATGACGAAAGTCTTGCCGTTCTCAAGATGGAGGGTGGCCCGGTCGTAGAGGGGGCTGCCGAAGACGAAATAGTCGAGGCCGGGGGTGACGGCAT
>JALVJE010000264.1 GCA_027028505.1 Bacteroidales bacterium | reverse complement strand
ATTGCTGATCGATCAAGGATTTCATCGGTTTTGGTTATTCACCAAAACCGTGAACTCCTAAATCGGGGTTAACCCCAGCTAACGCATTAGTTCAGCTATTTTTTAGCTTCCTAATGCGTAATCTGGGATAAAAACTCCGCCACGGAGCGGAAGCTGATCGACTTCCTCTATGAAAATGATTATCTCCTGCCCGATGAGGCGCAGGTGAATATGAAGGAATTCTTTATCAGTGTGGATTTTGTTTACAAAACCCCCAACGGTGATGTGCTGCTCTTCTGTGACGGGAGTGTGCATGATAGAGCAGAGGTAAAAAAGGATGACCGGCACAAAAGAGAGCTGCTCAGGGATGCCGGCTACGATGTGATCGAGTGGTATTATACCGAGCCCCTGGAGGAACTGGTGGAGCGGCGTAAGGATGTCTTCAGAAAACTGTGACGATGATGCAACAGACCTTTTCTCCCGGCAAGCTGGTCCGGTATCGCAGGCGGCGGTGGATCGTCCTCCCTTCCGATGATGAGGAGATGATGCTCCTCAAGCCGCTGGGTGGCTCTGCGCGGGAGATCACGGGTGTGTATCTGCCCCTGCAGCTCCCCGGCGAGGAGGTGGAGGAGGATGTCTTCCCCCTGCCGGGGGTGGACGACCTGGGCGACTTTGCCACGGCCCGCCTGCTCTTCGATGCTTCGCGTCTCTCTTTCCGCAATGCTTCGGGCCCTTTCCGTTGCATGGGCAAGCTCTCTTTCCGTCCGCGGGCCTACCAGATCGTGCCCCTGGTGATGGCCCTGCAGCAGGAGGTCACCCGCCTGATGATCGCAGACGATGTGGGGGTGGGCAAGACCATCGAGGCGCTGCTCATCATCCGTGAGCTGCTCGAACGGGGCGAGATAAAAAGCTTTGCTGTCATCACCCCGCCCCATCTGTGCGAACAGTGGCAGCAGGAGCTGCGCGACAAGCTGGACCTGCAGGCCGAGGTCATACGCTCGGCCACGGCTGCCAGCCTCGACCGGCGCCTGCCCGACGACCGCAGCATCTTCTTCCATGTGCCTTATCAGGTGATCTCCATCGATTATATCAAGTCGGAGAAACACAAAGTGCTCTTTCTCAACGATGCGCCCGACCTGATCGTCGTGGATGAGGCCCACACCTGCGCCCTGCCTGCCGGCGCCAGACACAAATCGCAACAGCAGCGCTACAATCTGTTGCACGACCTGGCACAGGATGAGAAAAGACACCTCCTCCTGCTCACCGCCACACCCCACTCGGGCAAGGATTAAGAGTTCATCTCGTTGCTGGGCCTGCTGAACCCGAAGTTCAACGATCTGGACTTCGGCAGCATAGAGCAACGGGACAGAAAGAAGATCGCACGTTATTTCATACAACGCAAACGCGAGGCCATACGGAGGTGGCTCGACGAGGAGACCCCTTTTCCGGAGCGCGATGCCCGCGAGGAGCGTTTCTTTCTCTCGGACAACTATTCCAAATTTTATTTCGATGTGCTGGATTTTGCGCGGGGCCTCACCCGCAAACAGGGGAGCGAGCAGGTGCGCCGTTTCCGCTATTGGGCGGCGCTGGCCCTTCTGCGCGGGGTGATGTCGAGCCCTGCCGCCGGCTACAGCATGCTGAAAAACCGCAGGGAGAAACATCTGGACGAGGAGGCGGCCCTGGCAGAAGAGACGGAGAACCCCGTATTCGACCGCCTCTCGCAGGACTCCGACTTCACCAGGGCCGAGCTGCTCGACAAAGCGGCGCTCCTCCGCGAAGAGACCGACATGCTCGAGCGGCTGGGCCGGCAGATACAGACCCTCTACGGCCCTGAACAGGATAAGAAAGCGGCCAAAGCAACCGGCATCGTTAAAGGTTGGGTGAAGGAAGGGTTCCAGCCCATCGTCTTCTGCAAATACATCGAGACGGCCAAATACCTGGGAGAAGAGCTGAAAAAAGCCCTGATGCGCCAAGTGGATGTGCAGGTGGTCACCTCCGAGATGGCCGACGAGCAGCGGCGCGAGGTGATCGCGGCGATGGCCGGCAGCCCCAAAAGGGTGCTGGTGGCTACCGACTGCCTGAGCGAGGGTATCAACCTGCAGGACTACTTCACCGCCGTCCTTCATTACGACCTGCCGTGGAACCCCAACCGCATCGCCCAGCGCGAAGGTCGCATCGACCGATTCGGGCAGGAGGCCCCCCTGATCCGGATCACCATGCTCACCGGCGAAGATAATCCCATCGACAGGATCGTCCTGAAGGTGCTGATAAAAAAGATCTGGGATATTCAGAACTCTATCGGTATCAATATCTCGCTTGGAGATGAGGAACGCTCGATCATGGATGAGGTGCTGCGGAGCGTTCTCACGGGTGAGGAGATGCGCAGTGATGGGAAACAACTCTCTCTCTTTGCCGAAGAGTTCTTCAGCCGCGAGCTGGAGAAAGCCCGCGAGCGGGCCGTGAAACTGCGCAGTATCTTCGAGCATGCCTCCATACGGCCGGAGATGATCCGCGACGACCTGAAGGCGGTGGATGAAGCCATCGGCGATGTGCAGACGGTGGAGAGTTTTGTGTTGCAGTCCGTGGCACACCTGGGCGCTACCGTCGAGAGCGACGGTACGGGATATGTCATTTACACCCGCAACCTGCCGCCCCACCTGAGACAACTGCTGGCCGGCGACAGGGACAGGATCCCTGTCAGCTTTGATTCGCCCACGCCGGCAGGATACCGTTACCTGGGGCGCAACCATATTTTTGTGGAGCAGTTGTGCCACTTCATGCTGTCGCTGGCCTTCGACGGCCATCCGGAGTACGGGAAGGTGGCGCGTGTGGCGGAGATCATCACCGACAGGGTGAGCGTGCGTACCACCCTGGTGATGTTCCGGGTGCGGAACGTGATCAAGGAGGTACGCAGCAGCCACGAGGTGGTATCTGAGGAGATGTACCTGTGGGGTTACCGTGGCAGCGCCGCAGCCACGGAGACCCTCACCTACGAGGAGGCCAAAGCGCTGCTCACCCGGGCCGTGAGCCGGGGCAACCTCAGCCCCGAGCGGCAGCGTGCCGATCTGCAGCGCGAGCTGGCGCGCTTCGACACCCTGCAACCCCGTTTTATGGAGCTGGCCACCGAACGGGCCGAAAACCTGGTGAAAGCCCACGGCCGCTTCAAGGAGCTGGTGGGCGGGCGCCGCTACGAGAAAGCTACGCCCGTGCTGCCCCCCGACGTCATGGGCGTGTATATCCTCAACCCCCAACCCAAACCGGTGATATGAGATGAGCTATACGGCGATCAACATACAGGGGAATATCCTCTCGCTCGAGATCCTTGATAAGATACGGGCCGACGAGGAGTTTGCCTATCAGAAACCGCAGGACTTTGGGTTCGGCCGGAAGGAGTCGCTACGCGATCATATCGGGGCGGCCTGGGCCGAGGCCCATACGCTGTGGGAGATGTACCGCCGCAAGGTGGAGAACCTTCCGGAAGGGGAGTACGGTACCTCCCCGACGCGTAAGCTGTGGATGGTGCCGCTGCTCTATGAGCTGGGCTATGATCTCGAGAGTGCCCGTGCCGAAGAGGTGGAGGGACGCACCTATCCCATCAGCCACCGCGATATAGGGCGCGACGGCTTCCCCGTATTGATCATGGGTTACGAGGATGCCCTCGACCGCAAGCCCGGCGGCAACCGCCTGCGCATGTCGCCCCACGCCCTCATGCAGGAGTACCTCAACCGCACCGAACACCTCTACGGTCTGGTGACCAACGGCCGCGTGATCCGTCTTTTGCGCGACTCCAACCGACTGGCACGCCTGGCATATATCGAGTTCGACATCGAAAAGATGATCGAGGAGGACCTCTACAACGAGTTTGCACTGATGTACCGCCTGATCCATGCCTCGCGCATGCCGGCCAGCCAGGAGGAGACGGAGGAGTCGGTTATAGAGCACTACCACCAGGAGTCGCTCGCCGCCGGCACCCGCATACGCAACAAGCTGCGCATGGCCGTCAAGGAGGCCATGGAACACTTGGGCAACGGCTTCCTGCAGCATGCTGCCAACGAAGATTTCATCGCCCGGGTGCGTGCCGGCGAGGTGCAGGCGAACGTGCTCTACCGCCTGCTGCTGCGCGTGATCTACCGCATCATCTTCGTGGCCACCATCGAAGAACGTAACCTGGTCTTTGGCCGTCTGAGCCACAAAGACCCGGATTATGAACGGAAACACCGCCTGCGCACCCTCTACCGGGAGTATTACAGCTTTGAGCGGCTGCGCGGGCTGGCGGCAGCCTCCGTCTATATCGATCCGGCGAAAGAGGACCTCTGGCAGGCCCTCCTCACCACCTTCCGTCTTTTCGAGCCGCTGGGTGAGGGGGAGAAACTGGGCATACAGCCGCTGGGAGGCGATCTCTTCGGCGCCGGCAGGTTGCAGGAGGAGGGGATCGACCTGTACGGCCTGCACATCACCAACGAGGTCTTCCTCGGCGTGCTCGACCGCCTCACTGTCTTCCGCAACGAAAAAGGGGAGCGGGTGAGGGTCAACTACCGCGACCTTGATGTGGAGGAGCTGGGCTCGGTGTATGAGGCGCTGCTGGAGCTGCATCCTTACTTCTCCACCGGCGGGGTGCATCCGCGTTTCGGCTTCACCGAAGGGTCGGAGCGCAAGCTCACCGGCTCCTACTATACACGGCACGACCTGGTGGCGCAGCTCATACGCACGGCCCTGCTGCCCGTGATCGAAGAACGGGTGGGACAGGCAGCCACCCCCGCCGGCAGGGAGCAGGCCCTGCTGGAGATCACCGTCTGCGACCCCGCCGCCGGCTCGGGCCATTTCCTGCTGGCCGCCGCCCGCACCCTGGGCTTCGAACTGGCACGCATACGCTCGGGCGAGGAAAACCCCGGCGAGGAGTGGATCACCGGCGCCATGCGCGACGTCGTGGAACGCTGCATATACGGCGTGGACAAGAACCCCGCGGCCGTGGAGCTGTGCCGCCTGGGACTGTGGCTCGTGGGCCACAACAGCGGCAAGCCCCTCACCTTCCTCGACCACAAGATCAAGTGCGGCGACTCGCTCGTGGGCCTCGACGACCTGCAACGCCTCGACAAGGGCATCCCCAACGGCGCCTTCAAGCCCGTGACGGGTGACGACAAAGCCACTGCGGCTTACTTCGCAAAGAAAAACAAAAACTTCCTCAAAGACCGGCAGCTCTCGCTGGTGCAGGAGCCCCAGGAGACAGCGGAAAATATACACCGTTATGCCGGGAAATACAGGGATCTGGTGAGATTCAAGGTGGAGACCCTGGCGGATTATGAAGAGAAACAGCGGGAGTACCAGCAGATCAAATACAATCCCGGGTGGCTGAAAGACCAGACCGCCTGCAACCTCTTTACCTGGGCTTTCTTCCAGCCCTACCGGCAGGGACAGCAGGATCACGAGACGGTCACCAGCGAGACGCTGGCCCTCTTCCGGCGTAGCTCCGGCTCGGTGAATGCCCGTCTTGAAGGCATCGCCAATGCCGCGGCTGCCGAGCACCGCTTCTTCCACTGGCCTTTGGAATTCCCCGATGTCTTTGAGAGAGGCGGCTTTGACGTCATGCTCGGGAACCCGCCATGGGATATTATTGAACTAAAGGAAAAAGAATTTTTTGCAACCCGGGATGTATCCATTGCAAATGCGGCTAATAAAGCCCAAAGAATTAAAAAGATAGAGAAACTCAAGGAGAATAATCCAGCACTTTACGAAGCATATGTAAAAGAACTGCATTACATAAATGCCTCAAGAAGATTTATCCAGGAAAGCGGAGTATTGACACTTACAATAAAAGGACGTACCAATACTTATTCAGTTTTTTCTGAATTAGCTCTAAAGAAACTTAATAAGAAAGGAAGAGGAGGGATATTGGTGCCTACCGGTATTGCGACAGATGATTCAAACAAATTATTTTTTTCAAAAATTGTTGAGAATAATCAGCTTGTCTCATTGTTTGATTTCGAAAATAAAAAAGCATTATTTCCTGATGTGCACCGAAGTTATAAGTTCTGTCTATTGAATATCTCCGGAGGGGAAGTAACTAATACACATAAAATGCAGTTTGCATTTTTCCTTCATGATGTTTTGGATTTACAGGACAAGCGCAGGGTTTTTACATTAACAAAGGATGATTTCCTGCGCATTAATCCCAATACCAGGACCACTCCTGTTTTTCGTACAAAAATAGATGCAGAGCTTACCTCGAAAATCTATAGTCGTGTACCCGTGCTGATCAATGAACAAAAGAATCAGAATCCATGGGGAATTACCTTCCGTCAAGGTTTATTCAATATGTCTTCCGACTCGCATCTTTTCCGCACGGCGGAGCAGTTGCGGGGGGAGGGCTTTGTGCTACAGGGCAACCGCTTTGTCCGGGGAGAGGAGATGTGGCTGCCGCTGTATGAGAGCAAGATGATCTGGCATTTCGACCACCGCTTCTGCACTTACGCCGGCGTGGAAAGCCGCAGCAGCACCCACATGCCCACCCCCACACCGGAGCAATACCGCGACCCCGCCTTCCTGGCCCTGCCCTGGTACTGGGTCAGCCGGGAAAAGGTGGAAGAACAAACCGATAGGGAATGGTTTTTGGGGTTTAGGGATATTGCGAGAAGTACAGACAATAGGACTGGAATATTTACAATTATACCTTATGTTGCTATAAATAATAAATTGCCTGTTATGTTGTCAGAAAATTCTACTACAGATATTTTTTGTCTATTAGGCCACATCTGTCCAAAATAAATAAAGAGTAGCAAAAAAATGGCTGGTTGATATACCATATTAAATGGTATTTTTATTGTGCCAACAAAAAAAACAACCAGCCATGCGAAATATAGCACTTTTTAGCCAG
>JALVJE010000263.1 GCA_027028505.1 Bacteroidales bacterium | reverse complement strand
AGCACCTTTACTTCACAAGGGACATTATCTATGAATATTTTATCGATCGCTAAAATATTCGAATTTTTCCTGACCACTACAGTCACATCGTATTGCGTCACCACAGGGGTTTCTTTCCGCCCGGGCAGACGCTGCACAGAGGTGGCGTCGATCACCTCCAGCGCCGGCCTGTGGCAGGGCAGCAAGAGGAACAACAATAAGGTCAGGATCAGTTTCATCATACCATATTCAAAGGAAGACAAAGTTACGAAAAAATGGATAAAGAGGGTGCTGCCTGTCCGACTGGCGTCAGCCAGGCGGGGATATTGGGTGCCCGCCTTCGCCATCTTTCGATACGCCTGGCGGCTACTCAGGAACCAGCGATGAGCTAAGAGCAAAGAGCCAAGAGACAAGAATCAAGTGCTACAAACCACTAACTCCCAACTCGATACTCGATACTCGAAACTCGATACTCCTAACTACGAACCACGAACCACGAACTACGAACTACGAACTATGAACTATGAACTATGAACTATGAACTATGAACCGCATCAAAGCCGCTGCTGAGATATCCGGCCACTTCAGGATGACCTGAGCCTGCCGGTAGAAGGGTTCCCGTTCCTGCAGCTTGCCGGCGATATATTCTCGCAGCTCCTTGCGGCCCATGCCGGAGATCAGGGGGCGTTTGTCGGGCTCCTCCTCCAGGTAGGCGGCCAACACCTCCGGGGGGTGTTGCAGGTAGATGGTAATGCCGGACCCGTTCATCAGTTCCATGTTGTTGAAGTAGCAGGGGGTACCGCCTCCCACAGCAATGACCGCTTCGGGATGGATGGCGATGGTCCTGCGCAGGGCTTCATGCTCCAGCACCCGGAAGCGCTCCTCGCCCCCGCCGGCAAAGATCTCCGTGATGCTCTTCCCCGCCTCCGTCTCGATCACCTCATCCAGATCGATGAACACCCGGCCGGCACGCTCCGCCAGCTCCCTCCCGTAGGTGGTCTTGCCCGAACCCATAAAACCGATCAGAAAAACCCTCATTGAAAATTGATCTCAGGAAGATTATTTGAATTCCTTAACCACAAACCCCGAACCTCAAACCTCAAACCTTCAAACCTTCAAACCACGACCTATCCCAGATCCAGCGTCATCTGGGCTCCGTCATCCGGCGGCGGGGTATCGTCCGGAGGCTTCGGCCCTTTCTTCTTCTCCTCTTCCGGCACCGGCTCCACCGGCTGTGTCTCGTCCACCACCAGGAGGTCGTCGTCAGGCTCATCTTCCTTGCGTACCACCGGCTCCAGCTCACGGATGTTGTCTACCTGGTAGTTGGTGAGGCGCTTGCCACGGGCACGGAAGCTCTTGACGCCGATAAATTCGGCCACCTCGATGATCTCCGGCGCCCTGCCTTTGTTCTTGCCGCCGAAGCTCACCTCCAGCCGCGGATACTCCACCTCGGTAAGGCTCACCAGCTTCGACTCAGGATTGTCGCCAATGAACGACTGCAGCTTCTCCGTCGGCTCGAAGGAGAAACGTTTGACATAGTAATACCCCTGGTCGGCATCGAAATAGACCGCCGACCACACTTTTTTCTCATCGAACTTGCTGATCAGGAGGATATCATCCTCATAGTGGTTCTCCAGGTCGAAGTTCGTGGTGCGGAAGCTGCCGTTCTTGCGCACCACCAGGATCCTGTCCTCACCGCTGAACTCGCCGAGGAACATGCCCCGCCCGTCGGCGTTGAGGCGCAGCACGGTATCGTCGAACCAGATCTTGCGGCCGCCGAGGGTCGAGACCCCCTTCTCTTTCATGTTGATGTTCAGCACGGGGTTCTTGGTGAGCAGGTTGCCCATGGAGTTGCGTCCCTTGATAGCCTGGGTGCCGAAATCGAAGTCGAAAGCCGTCTTCTTCATCCGGGGCCGCGGCCGCAGGTGTACCCGCACCACCTCAGCCTCACCATTCGGGTTGGCACTGAAGTAAAAGATACGTGAGCCGGCCTTGCCCCGCGTCACATTATACTCTTTGTCGCGTGTCACGCCCGTGACGGCAAACCGTTTCACCAGATAACGCGGCTCCTTCCCGTCACGGTAGATCACATTGTACACCGTGCGGCTGTCGTTCTTCTTGAAGATCCCCACATGGATGATATCCTTGCCGATGAAGGCTTTGTCGGTTACCTTTGTAACGATGTACCGTCCGTCACGCAGGAAGACGATCATATCGTCGATGTCGGAACATTCGGTGACGAACTCGTCCTTTTTCAGACCTGTCCCCACAAAGCCTTCCTTGCGGTTAACGTACAGACGGGCGTTGGCCACGGCCACCTTCGTGGCCACGATGGTCTCGAAG
>JALVJE010000262.1 GCA_027028505.1 Bacteroidales bacterium | reverse complement strand
TTTTGGGGCATGCCCCAAAAAGTGAAAATCACTATTCTTTTTTTATCAAAAATGGTATACTTTTGAATTAATATACTGGTACACTTTTCAACTGAAATAAGCAGATGCTCGCAAACCAAAGATTTGCGGCATGTGGAGTTGTTTTCGTATTATCTCTTCATCTCTTCATCGCTTCATCGCTTTATCGCTCCCTACTCTCTACTTCCTACTCCTTACTTTTCCCACTCTTCCCACTCTTCCCACTTTTCATACTTTTTCCACTTTTCGACCCTTGGACCTTCGACTTTCGACCTGCCATCTTCTTCAACCCCGCTGGGGTTGGGTGTGTTGTGGGCGTACCTTGTACCGCAGGCGTAACTGCGGCTACCTGACTACGACCCCGCTGGGGTCGGCACTCTCATCTTTTGCTTTCGCCCTTACCTTGCTCCGCCGTAGTCCCGGCAGACCGGGACGAAGGCGAGGCAGGGCTATGGAATTATTTACCCCATAAAGATCGGGCTACGCCCGATCCTGGTTGCTTACGCCCCTTCGGGGCTTTTCTCTCATCTCTCATCGCTCATTGCTCATCGCTGACTTTTCCCACTTTTTGACTTTTTGACTGTTCGACCTTCGACTTTTGACCTTCTTCGATCATCGATCATCGATCAACGATCATCGTTTTCCGATCTTTTCCTTAAGCCGGTCCACGAGGTAATACATCATGGGGACGAGGAAAACCGTCAGCATCAGGGAGGAGAGCAGACCGCCGATGATCACCCATGCCAGGCCGTTCTTCCATTCACTGGCTGTTCCTTTGGCCAGGGCGATGGGCAGCATGCCGATGGTCATGGCCAGGGTGGTCATCAAAATGGGACGCATACGTTCCTTGCCTGCCTCGATCAGGGCCTCCTTGTAATGCATGCCCCTTGCTTTCAACTGGTTGGTGAAGTCGACGATCAGGATAGCATTTTTGGTCACCAGGCCCATCAGCATGATGATCCCCAAAAGGGTGAACAGGGTGATATTGTTCAGGGTGAGGTTCAATGCCAGGAAGGCCCCGATAACCGCCACCGGTATCCCGAAAAGAGCGACGAAAGGATAGACGTAGTTATCGTAAAGAGCTACCATGATCAGATAGATCAGGATGAACGAGATCAGCATGACGGAGCTGAGCGCTCCGAAACTCTCGTTCTGGGTTTTTACATCCGATTCCCAGGTGAGCTGTATCCCTTTGGGCAGGGGATGTTCTTCGAGATATTTTATTACATCCGCAGCCAGTGTGCCCGAAGGCCTTCCGAAAGATTCGGAGGTGAGGGTGATGGCCGGCTGGCGGTTGAGCCGTTCCAGCTTCGAAGGCGAGTTATCCTGAACAATAGAGGCGAACTGGGAAACTTTTATGGGAACATGCATCGGGTTGACCACGACCAGGTTCCTGACATCTTCGTAATTGCGGCGGTTGAAGTTATCCAGACGGATCTCCACGGGGTATTCCGTTCCTTTGTTGTCCACCAGTACGGCATCGTCGTTCCCTGTGAAAGCCGTACGCAGGGTCATGCCTACGTATCCGGTGGTCAGGCCCAGCCGCTGCATTTTGTTCTTGTCGGGGATGACCTTGTATTCGGGGGTTCCCTCTTCCACGGACAGCCGTACGTTATCGGCACCGGGCATGTTCTCAATGGCGGCCTGGAGCTTTTTGGAGGTGCTCAGGACCGTGTCCAGGTCGCTCCCGCTGAGGGTGATCTGGATCGGTGCGGTGCGGGGGATCAAACCCAGTTCGGACATGGAAAAGTTGATCCCCGGGAACCGCCGGTTGAGCTCTTTTTTCAGGCTCTTCATGTAGGTGAGGGTTGTCACTTTCCGCTCCTTCAGGGGCTTGAGCTGAATGGTGAACTCGGAAATATAGGGGGATCCGATCCCCAGACTCCCGATGCCGGTGCTGGGACCGGCAATGTTACTGAAAAGCGTGGCCACTTCGGTTTGTTGCAGGATGAAGTTCTCCACCTTCTGGCTGGAGATATTGTTCTGCTGAACGGTAGTGGTCTTGTCATATTCCAGTTTCAGGCTGAACTTGCCCTGGTCACCGGTGGACATCATCTCTTCGCCGATGATCCCCTGTTTCATGATGACTCCCGTCAGTAATAACAGTCCGATGACGATCCCGGAGAATATGAGCTTGTGCTCCAGTACCCAATCCAGCAGTCTGCCGTACCATTCGATGAAAAGCCGTAACTGCTTCTCGAACCAGAGCAGAAAACGGTTCAGGATATTGGTGGGTTTCATGTCTTCCTTTTTGCCGATGCGCGAGACCATCCAGGGTGTGAGGGTAAAGCCTACGAGCAGACTGGTGAGGGTGGAGACGATCACCACCATGGAGAATTGTGTGAGCATGCCGGCCACAAAAACCTGGATGAAGAGGATCGGCAGGAACACCACCACGATCACCAGGGATATGGAGACGGCCGAATACCCGATCTCCATCCGGCCCTCCAGGGCCGCTGTGCGTTTGTCTTTGCCCATCTCCAGATGTCGCTGGATATTTTCCATGATCACGATGGAATCGTCCACCAGGATCCCGATGATCAACGACATAGCCAGCAAGGTCATCAGGTTCAGAGTATAGCCCATGATCCACATCATGCCAAAAGCAGGAATGAGAGAGGCAGGGATAGAGACCAGCACGATCAGTGAGTTGCGGTAGCTGCGCAGGAAAAGCAGCATGACCACAGCCACCAGGATGATGGCGACGATCAGGTCATCCACCACCGAATTTACGGCCGCGATCGTGTTGAGCGTAGAGTCGTCGGCGATCTCGAAATGCACCTGGTCCTGCGCGTTCTGTTTCTCGATCTCCTTTAATTTTTCCCTGACTTTTTTGGATACATCCACAGCGTTGGCGTCGCCCTGTTTCTTGAGGAGGATGCCGATGCCGGGGATACCGTTGTAACGGCTGACGGAAGAGATCTCTTTAACTCCATCCACCACGGAAGCTACATCTTTCACATACACCGGGCTCCCCGGCACAGGCATGGCCAACTGTACGTTCCTGATCTGATCGACGTTCCTGAATTTCCCGATCATCCTGACCGTATTGAGTTGCTTATCGGTTTCCACCCTGCCGGCCGGTATATCCACATCAGACTGCTTGATGGCTTCGACGACCTGCATCAGGGGTATTTTGTAGAGTTCCAGCTTTCGCTGGTCCACTTTTACCAGGATCTCGCGTTCCTCGCCACCGAGCATGGTAACCTCAGCCACACCGTTTATCTGTTGTAACTGGGGGATGAAATCATCTTTCATTTTTTGGTAAAAAACGGTGGCGGGCAGGTTGCTGGTAGCGCTGATGGACATGATGGGCAGGTCATTGGGGGAGACCTTGCTCATCTGGGGGCTCAGCACCGCATCGGGCAGATCATTCCTGATGTTGTCAATGTAGCGCTGGGCATTTTGCATGGTATTGTCCAGGTTGGTACCGTATTTCAGGTTGACAATGATCACCGACGCGTTGGGCAGTGAGTAGGTCACCATGTAGTCAATGCCTTCCAGGTTGGAAAGGGCGTCTTCGATCTTCCGGGACACCGAGTTCTCCACTTCCTGGGGCTCGGCGCCGGGATACATGGTCTTGATCACCACCACCGGCTGGCTGAAGTCGGGTAGCAACTCATATCCCAGGTTCATGAAGCCGATCACCCCCATGAGCGTGAGCACGCCGAAAAGGACGATGATGAGCGAGGGACGTTTTATGGATACTTCTGTAATATTCATGGTTTCTTATTTCTTGATTAACACATGGGCACCGTTGAACAGATTGATGAACCCGGCGGTAACAATGATGTCGCCGTCCTGCAATCCTTCGGAAACCACGGCGTAGTTTTGGAAGCGATCGGAGATGGTGATGTCATGCAGCCAGGCTTTTCCGTCTTTGATGAGATAGACCTGCGGGTGTATATTGCTTCCGATGATAGAGGCGGCCGAAATAACAATGCTCTCCTTCTGATCTCCCCTTTCAATGTGAACATCTCCGAACATGCCGGCTTTTACTTTCAGGTCAGGGGTATTCTCCAGGGTGAACTGAACCGGAAAATCATGGCTCATTTTGTTGGATTCCGCGCCTACCATGGTCACTTTCCCCGTCAGGACCTCTCCGGGAAAAGCATGGGGTGTTACGGGGTAGGTATTCCCTGTCCGGAACAGGATGACCTCATCCTCGGAAACCTGAATGGTGAATTTCAGGGAGTAAATATCCACGAGCTGGAAAAGCGGGACACCGGGAGCGGCATATTCCCCTTTTTCCCTGAACTTCATGGTGATGATGCCATCATAGGGCGCCCTGACCGTGGTTTTGTTGATCTTATCCTGCAGGATGGCTTTCTGTATTTTAGCAGATTGTAATCCGAGGGTGGCTTTTTCCAGCTTGACCCCCTGGATGGCATCAGCCTTGGTCAACACCGAATAACGTTTTACGTCATCTTTCAGTCCTTTGATCTGCACTTCCACCTGCCTGAGCTGGAGCAGCAACGACGACTTGTCAAGCTGCATCAGCGGTTCTCCTTTTTTTACATGAGAACCTTCCTTCACCAGTACGGATATGATCTTTCCGGGCACGTCGGCCGTAATTTTGGTTGACCGGTCCGGAAGGAATGTCCCGGTGAAGGAGACCTTATGCTTCAGTTTTTCCCACCGCAGCGTGTCCACGTGGATACTGATGGGAGCGTTTTTGTCATAATGATAGATCTTGTTCAGCGTAACTTCTTTGTTCTTCCTCAGTTGTATGACCGTCACGGCCACAATGGCCAGGATAACGAGGGTCCAGATCACATTTTTCTTCTTCATTTTTATGGATTTTTATTGTTTGGCTGTTGATGTGTCAATATTTCCCGTAAGTTTTTTCAGTTCCAGGTCGGCTTTCAGATAGTTGACGATGGCCGCGATGTAATTTTGCTGGGCTTCCTTCAGGTTTTTGTCAGCCATCAGCACATCGGTAATGTTGGACAGACCCTGTTCCTGCTGTAGTACGGTATGATCGTACACCGACCGGGCAAGATCTATCTGTTCCGAAGTGTTCCGTATATTTTTCAATGCCACTTCACGTTGTCGCGTGGCATTGATGATGTCAATATTGTTCTTTTCGGTGAGCTGGTTCAGGCGGAGCTCACTGTTGGTCAGCTCGATCTTTTTCTGGCTGATCTTCCTTTTGGTGACCGTCCCATTGAAGAGCGGGATGGTGATCTGCAAACCTGCAAAGGAAGTGGGATAGAAATTAAGGAAACTGTTGGGTTGTTTGTCGTAACCGAAACCTACCTGATTGTAGGCCCCGTATAAAGAGACCGATGGCAGGCGTGAGTTTCTCAGTGTCTTCAGCTCGCCTGAAAGCAGGTCCGTTTTCCGGTTGAGCAACTGTATGTCCACCAACGGGTTCGGAGTGTATCCCGAATGGGTTTCGTACCGGATCTCCGGGTCTATCTCAAAAGGTTCATCAGCCGGGATCCCCATCGTGAATTTCAACAGGAGGAGGACTTTGTTCAGACTGTTGGCTACGGTTTCATGCTGTACTTTCAGCCGGGCTTCCTGCAATTGTACATTTTCCACATCGGTGTTTTTGGCCAGCTTCTGCTGATGAAGAAGCTGGACGGTGCGGAGAAGTTTTTTCGTATTGACTAGGTTACTGTCGATGAATGCCAGTTGATGCTGTAATATCTGGGCGTTGTAGTACAGATTGGAAACCGAGAAAAATACCTCCTCCCGGGTCTTTTTTACCTGTAACTGTTTGATCTCCGAAGCTGTTTTGGTGGCTTTGATAGCACCGTAAACCTGGGGATTGTACAGGGGCAATACTGCCTGAACACCCAGGTTGATGTTATGCGGTGTGCCGAATTGGATCTCCCTGAAGACGCCTTCCGGACCGCCGAAAGCGGATTGGGGCATCAGCTGTGTGGGCTGGTCGAAAAAGTATTTGTAATCGGCATTGATCATGACCTTAGGGATGAGGTTGGCTTTGGCCTCTTTTTCCCTTTCGGCACCGGCCTCCACGTCGTTCCGGCTGATCTGCAGCGTTTTGTTGTACACCTGTGCAGTGTCGATACACTGTTGCAGCGTCCATACCTGTGCCTGTAACGGAACGGCCAGAAGGGCCGTGATCGCTAGCGGCAAGAGAAATTTCAGTTTATGAGTATTAACTAACATAAGGCTTGAATTTTTTGTTTTTCATATGGTTTGTTTCGATCCGGATAAGGTTTTATGGAATATCAGATCTTGTTTGGGAACAGGACCGGGTCCATATTGGATCGTTGTGCATAATATAAATCATAGTGAATATTAACTAACTTTTAGTTTAAAAAAATTATTTTTTCAGGATCAGGTTCAGGCCTTCAAACATTTTCCGGCTTTCCACGATCAGGTTATGGTGTTGATCCTGCAGGTCCCACATCTTTATAAGGAGCCGGATCGAGCCCAGCAGGATGATCGTAAGGGAATGGCTGTCGATGTCGTTCCGGAGCTCGCCTTTTTCCTGTCCTTCCTGAATGATCTTCTCCACATTCTTCTCATTGTTGTTCATGATCTTGATGATGTGTTCTTTCAGCGCTTCATCCCCTTTGAAATACTCTTCGGAGAAGATGACGGAGATACTGTAGGGACTTTCGATAAAGATCTCTATGATCCGGGAAAAGAACATTTCCAGCTTTCTGAGCGAGGGGAGGTCCAGCTCCGCCAGTTCCTGGCTGATCGCCTGGGTCATGGTCTCGAAGTTTCTCAGGATCTCAATCAGGATGTCGGTTTTGCTTTCGAAATGACGGTAGATCGCAGGTTCGGAGATACCGATCTCGTGGGACAGGTTTTTGATGGTCAGCCCCTGGATCCCTTTGGTCGCAAGGATCCTGATCGATTTGTCTATGATCTCCTTTTGTCTTTCCGAAAGCATAATAATATTTTACGTTACAAAACAGGGCACAAAGGTAGTTAATGTTCACTAACATGCAAATTTATTTTGAGAAAATTTTGAATGTGAGGAGGGGGGAATATTGGTTGCTGGGAAGGGAATGAGTGAATGATTCCCGCCCGGACGAACGTCCGTTCGGACGGGGAATGATTGAATGATTGAAAAATCAGCAATCAGCAATCAAAAATCAGAATTCAAAAATATTTCCCTTTTCGCATCATCGCATTATCTCTTCCTGCCTACCGGCAGGCAGGCGGTGTTCAATATTCGGTATTCGACGTTCCTGCTTGGATAAGCCTCCTTCTAATTTTTATCGGACACCTATGATTTGCGATTTGCGAATTGCGAATCAAAATATTTTCTTATCTTTGGCTAAACGATTATTGTTATGAAAAAACATCATGGAATGCGTCCGCATGATCTGGCCATTTTGTTAAAGATCGCGGCCAAAGGGGATCAGCAGTGGTATATGAAAGATCTCGCTTATGAACTTGGGATCAGTGCCGGTGAGGTCAGTGAAAGTCTCAATCGCTCTGCCTATGCGGGACTGATAAGCAAGGATAAAAGATCACTTAATAAATTGGCACTTTTTGATTTCTTGACCTGTGGTTTACCATACGTGTTTCCGCAACAACCCGGTGCTTTGGCAAGAGGTATTAAAACGGCTCATTCTGCATTCCCTTTGAGCGGAAAAGTTTCAGGTGAGGAGGTTTTTATATGGCCTTATGCAAAGGGAGACTCCAGGGGACAGTCCGTGGAGCCTTTGCACCCGAATATACCGGAAGCATGCCTCAAAGACAGCATATTTTATGAATATATGGCTCTGGCAGATGCTATCAGAATAGGAAAAGCCAGAGAACGACAATTGGCTGTGGATATGATCAAAAAAAAGTTAAAAGATGCCTGAATATCGGTCAGTGAGCCTGGACATGATCGAGAAGGTTGCCATGGCATTGGGAGAGATCAATGACGAGGTGATCTATGTGGGTGGGGCTATTATTGAGTTATATGCTACTGAAAAAGGAGCGGATAAACCAAGACCCACAACGGACATCGATATATCAGTCCAGATCAGTTCTTATGCCCAGATGGAACAGTTGCGTCAAAAACTTGCAATAAAAGGGATCTGTCCGGATCCACAGGGAAAAATTATATACCGGTACATTTATGAAAATATTTTGATCGATATTATCCCTTTCGAAGAAACATCATTGGGTCCGACGAACAGATGGCTGAAACCCGGTTTTAAGCAAGCATATCCTGTCAGGATCGGAAGATCAACGATTAAAATATTACCTGTAAGCTTGTACCTTGCAACGAAATGGGAAGCATTCAAAGAACGGGGAGGGGATCCCAGAGCGAGTCATGATTTTGAGGATATTATTTTTGTCCTGGATAATAATTCCGGGTTGCTGGAAAATATTTTGAGTGCGGGAAAAGAGGTCCGGACTTTTTTAAAAAAGATGACTGGGGAGATTCTCTCAGATCCATACCGGAATGAGATCATAGAATGCCATCTCAATCCTGTCACTGCTGATGCACGGAGGAAGTTCATAGTTGAAAAACTAAGGCAAATATTGGAGTTGGCATAAACGGATATTGGTTCCATTACCTGTCTTTCGCCCCTCCCTTGCTCCGCCGTAGCGGCTACGCATAGGCGAGGCAGGGCTATGGAACTATATTTTTCTTATGATGATCGGGCTGTGCCCGATCCTGGTTGCTTACGCCCCTTCGGGGCTTTTTCTCATCGCTCATTGCTCATTGCTCATCGCTGACACTTCCCACTCTTCCCACTTTTCGACTTTTCGACAGTTCGACCTTCGACCTTCATCGTTCCTTCATCCAGTTCACCAGCCCTTTCTTGTTGATGATCTCCATAAGTTTGTCCGGGAGGGGGGCGAAGGAGATCTTTCTTTCGCCGATGGTCACTGTGCCGCCGTTGAGATCGACCGACACCTTATCGCCCGGCTGATAGGCTTCCACGGCTTCGGGCAGGACGATGAGCGGCAGGCCCTGGTTGACGGCCGAGCGGAAGAAGATGCGGTTGACCGACTTCACGATCACGGCCTTTACGCCGGCACGGGAGAGGCCCACCGAGGGATGCTCGCGTGAGCTGCCGCAGCCGAAGTTCTCCCCGGCGATGATCACATCACCCTGCTGTACGTTGGGGGCGAAGTTGGGGTCGAAGCCGGCGAAGAGATGCGGCAGGATGGCGTCGGCGTCGGAGCTGAGGATCTTGTAGGTGAGGTTGCCGGCGAACATCTGGTCGGTGTTGAGGTCGTTGACGTCCTTGTAGTTCCATACGCCGTGGATGCGGCGCAGCTCGCCTTCCGGGATGGTGAGGGTGGGGGAGGGTTCCCTTTTGTAGGGGAACACCTCTTTCCCCGGCACGGGCCGCGGGTCGGTGATGACGCCCGTCACGGCCGAGACGGCCACGGCTGCCGGCGAGGCCAGGTAGATGGAGGCGTTTTTGTTGCCCATGCGGCCGAGGAAGTTGCGGTTGGCCGTGGAGATGACGTTGTAGCCGTCGGCGGGGATGCCCTGGCCGGTGCCCAGACAGGGACCGCAGGAGGGCGAGAGGATGTTGGCGCCGGCCTCGACGAGCGTCTCGATGGTGCCGTCCTTCATGGCCTCCAGGTAGATCTCGCGCGAGGCGGGGGAGACGAGCAACTGGAAGCCTTCTTTGATCTTTTTGCCTTTGAGGTAGCGGGCGGCCAGCTGCAGGTCGTCGAGGCGGCCGTTGGTGCAGGTGCCTATGAGCCCTTCGTTGAGGGGGGTGCCGGCCACCTCGGCCAGCGCCCGCACGTTGTCCACCTGGTGGGGGGCGGCCACCAACGGGTAGAGGCTGCTCAGGTCGATCTCCAGCTCCCGCACATACCGGGCGCCCTCGTCCGCCCAGACACCTGCGATCTCTTTCTCACCGTAGAAAGCGGCCAGCACCTCGTCGGGCGGGAAGACAGCGTTCTTGGCGCCCATCTCCGAGGCCAGGTTGGCCAGGGTCATGCGCTCGGAGATGCTGAGGGTCTTCACGTCGGGACCGTGGTATTCGATGGAGAGGTAGTTGGCGCCGGCCGAGCCGATCATGCCGATGATCCACAGGGAGAGGTCCTTGGCGAAGACCCCTTCGGGCAGGCGGCCGCGGAGGGTGATCTTCAGCGATTCCGGCACCCGGAACCAGGTCTCGCCGCGGCGCCAGATACCGGCGGTCTCAGTGCGGTCGATGCCGGCGGCCAGGGCGTTGAAAGCCCCCGCCGTGCAGGTGTGGCTGTCGCTGCCCACGATGATCATGCCCGGCCGGGCATGGTAGGACATGATCTGGTGGCAGATGCCGCGGCCCGCATCGTAGAACATCCGGATGCCCTGCTCCTTCACCATGTCGCGGATGGCCTGGTACTGGGTGGCCAGCGCCGCACTCGTTGGAGGGGCATTGTGATCGAGCACCACCAGGAGGCGCTCGGGACGGGCGATGCGCTCGCCGTTCATCTTCCGGAAAGTCTTGTAGATGCTTGCCGTGTTGTCGTGCGAGAGGACGATGTCCGGCTCACGGAAGACGATGCTCCCCGCCGGCGCCCCCAGGATCTTCTCTGCGAAAGTTCTCGGTTCGTGGTTCATGGTTTGTAGTTCAGGGACAAGGCACTGCCTTGTCCGTACAGTTTAAGAGCGAATTAATATGTTGCAAACATTTGTCAATCAAAGTTCATCTTTAGACAATCGCCATTCATCGTTCATAGTTCATCGATCCCCGGCAGCGCCGTCGGTTAGCCTATGGCGGCCGATGGCAAGCCGGGACTTCCGCTAACGCTCCAGCATCGATCATCCTTTAAAACAAACCTCCGTTCTGATAGATCTCCATCTGTACCTCCGAGAAGGGATGCACCTGTCCTTTTTCCCCGTTGCGCAGGTTTTCCACCTCGCCGCTTTGCAGGTTGAGGCGGATGGTGTCGCCCTGCCTTATCTCCAGCCCGCTGAGATCGTCGTAGGTGAGCACGGGGAAGGCGGCGTTGATGGCATTGCGTTCGTAGATAGCGCCGAAGGAGCGGGCCAGGATGGCCTGGACGCCCAGGCTCTTGAAACAGTCTACGGCCTGCTGGCGTGAGCTGCCGGCGCCGAAGTTCTTGCCGGTGATGACGATATCTCCCGGCCGGGCCTCTTTGGCAAAATACTCGTATCCTTCCAGGTTGTCAAAGGTGTACTGCCCCATCTCGCTGATGTCGGTGACGGTGAGGTAGCGGTTGTGGAAGATCATGTCGGTGTCGATGTTGTCGCGGTCGATGATCCATACGCGCCCTTCCAGCACCACCGGCAGGTCATGGGGTTTTGCTTTCTTCTTCGCCCGGCTGATCCGTTCTTCCCGCTCCTCATGGTCGAAGGTAGCCGGCTGGTCGGGGATGTCGTCGGGGGTGGTGATATATCCGGCCACGGCCGAGGCGGCCACCACGGCGGGAGAGGCCAGGTACACCTCGCCCTTGCCCTGTTTGCCGGGGAAGTTGCGGTTGCCCGTGCTGATGGTGATCTCGCCCGGGCCGTTCTGTCCCACCTGGCCGGCGGCGCAGCCCGCACAGCCGGCGTTGGAGACCAGCGCCCCGGCTTCCTTGAACACTTTCAGCAGCCCTTCCTCGAGGCACTGCATCCACACCTTGTCGGTGGTGGGGACGATCTTCAGCACCACCCCGGGCGCTACATGGCGTCCCCGCAGGATGTCCGCCACCACGCGCATGTCCTCGATGCGGCCGTTGGTGCAACTGCCCACGAAAGCCGAGTCGATCTTGATCTTCTTCACCTCATCAATGGGTACCGTATCATGCGGCTTGCCCGGGCGCGAGACGCGCGTAACGAAGTCCCCGGCGTTGAGCTCTATGACCCGCTCATAACGGGCATCTTCGTCGGCATATACCGGTGTGATCTTTTTGCCGGTCCGTGCCTCGCAGTAACTGAGCACCTCCCGGTTGGGGGGGAAGAGGATGGTGATGGCGCCCATCTCGGTGGCCATCGAGGCGATGGTGATACGGTCGTTGAGGTGCAGCCGGTCCGTCACCTCGCCGTACATCTCCACCGAATATCCCAGCAGTTCGTTGGCGCCGAAGCGCGCCAGCAGGTTGAGCACCACCTCCTTGGCGGTGAGGCCGGCGGGGATGTTGCCGCGCAGGATCAGCTTCACCGACGGCGGCACCTTGAACCACACCTTGCCGCGGGCCCAGGCGGCGGCGATGTCCTTGTCGCCCATGCCCTGTCCGAAAGCGCCTACGGCCCCGAGGATATTGGCGTGTGAATCGGTGGAGATGGCCGTCACCCCCGGATAGACCAGCCCCTCGTCGATGAGCAGGTGGGTGCCGATGCCCGAGTTGATATCATACACTTGGATGCCATGCTTGCGGGCATAGATGCGGCAGATCTGCTGGTTGGTGGCGTATTTCTGGTCCGACCCCGTGGGGTTGGTGTCGAAGGTAAAGAAGGTGCGGGAGGGATCCTCCAGCGTGAGACCGTTCTCCTCCATGTTCTTCACCACATTGGCACCGCCGAAATCCCGTGCCACCCGCACGTCGATGAACACATCGACGATCTCGCCGGGGGTCACCTTCTCCCTGCCGGCATGGGCCGCCAGGATCTTCTCAATGATCGTCATTCCCATAGCAAAACATTTTCCTCAAAGATACGAAAAATGTATATGTATGCTATACGGGGATCATGCTCATTTCATCCGGCAGCAGGCCAAAAAACCTTACTCTTTCCAGGGTACGAGGGGCGAATGGTAGAAGTTGATGCCCATGGCCTCAAAGCGTGGAGCGAAGTTGCCCAGCCGTACCTTGTAGTCGTTCCAGTCGCGCCGTGCCGCCTCCGACCATCCGATCTCGGCGTGGCCTGCCAGCCGCGGGAAGACCATGTACTCCAGGTCTTTCAAGTTGGTGATGGTCTCGGTCCACAGGGGTGACTCCACGCCCACCACCTGTTCGCGGCCGATTCCGGGCACCAGCGTGGCGGGATCCCAGATATAGGCGCTGTCCACCTCCACATAGCCGGCCCAGTGGAGCCCTAGGGTGGTGGTGGAGTCGTACTGCATATCCAGATAAGCTTTGTTGGCCGGCGACATGATCACACGGGCGCCTTTTTCGACAGCCCTTTTGGCGTTGTCGGCCCGGGCCCAGAACTGAACGATGGTATTCGGCTGGGGGGTGGCGTTGGAGATCTCATCCCATCCGATGACCTGCTTGCCATGGCGTGCCACGATCTCCTGTGCTTTGTTGATGAAAGGGATGTACTCTTCCAGGGGGGTTACGTGCGACTCGTCGCCACCGATATGGAACCAGGGACCCGGTGTCATGGCCGAGATCTCGCCGATGACATCATCCAGGAATTTGTAGACCACCTCTTTTTTCGTGCAGAGGGTGCTGAACCCCACGTTGGTGCCGGTATAAAGATCGCGGGCTTTGCCGTCACAGTTGAGCTCGGCGTAGGAGGCCAGGGCTGCGTTGGTATGTCCCGGCATGTCGATCTCGGGAATGATGGTGATGTAGCGGCTGGCAGCATAAGCCACGAGGTCCTTGTACTGTTCCTGCGTGTAATAACCTCCTTTGCCGCCGCCCACCTCGGTGCTGCCGCCCACTTCGGTGAGTTTGGGCCACGACTTGATCTCGATGCGCCATCCCTGGTCATCGGAGAGATGCAGATGCAGCCGGTTGAGCTTGAAGAGCGCCATCTCGTCGATGATCTTTTTCACATCTTCCGGAGGAAAGAAATGGCGGGATACATCCAGCATGAAGCCCCTGTAGCTGTACAGAGGGGCATCCGTGATGGTTCCGGCGGGCACGAGCCACGGTCCTTCTTGGACGGTTTTTTTCTCTATGGCCGGCGGCAGCAACTGCCGGAGCGTCTGCACACCGTAAAATATGCCGGCCGGGTTGTTGGCCTTGATGTGGATGCGGCGCCGTGTCACGGACAGTTCGTAACCCTCTTTCCCCAGATCGGGATCGTCGTTGGTCAGCGTCAGCCGGATGTCCCCTCCGGGAGTGAGGCGGGAAGTGGTTTTTACTTTGAATTCAATGCCCGTAGCAGGTTTCAGCAGTCCGGCCAGGTAATGACCCAGGGCCAGCAGCTGTTCGTTGTCTTTGTCCACAGCGATGACCGTCTTTTTTTTCAGCATAAAAGCTCCTTCCTGCGGTGTGATCGTTACGGGCAGCGGGATGAGGCTCTTTTCGGCCATGTTCTGCACCGGCACCTCATGCCGGCAGGCGATGATCACGGCTGCCGCCACCAGTACAAGCGATGCAACACCCAGGATCTTTCTCATGATCTTCTTATCGTAATTCATGGATCTTCGTTTTTATTATGGTTTAACATTAATAACCTATAAGCACTGCAAATATTATGCTATTTTCTCCGGAGTGAAAATTTTTTTTAAAGATCATCTTTTTATGAAAATTCATGATCCTTAAAAAATAGGTATTTAAATATCTATTAAAATAGGTAGTTAAATAGGTATTTAAATAGGTAGATTGAGGATTGGAATGATGCCGGCAGGGATTGTTGGAGAGAGCAAATAACTCGATACCCGATACTCAAAACTCGTAACTCCACATGCCGCAAATGCTCACTCGTAGCATTTGCGAGCATCCCCGCCCGTCCGCCCGGACGAATGTCCATTCGGACGGGGCTGACGCCAGTCGGACGGGCTCGCAACTCTATAGGATCGCAGATCCTGAGAGTTGCGGGACTCCACACTTCTCTTATCCCTTTATCTCCAGTCCGTCATACCCCAGAAAAACATTTGCCGGAAGTTCTGCCTGCACCTCCCTGTGGAAGCCCATAAGATGGGACATATGGGTGAGCCAGGCTTTTTCCGGGCGGACGGTGTCGATGACCTCCAGGGCCTCTTCGAGGGTGAAGTGGGTGAGGTGGTGCTTTTTCCGGAGGGCGTTGAGGATGAGGTAACGGGTGCCCCGGATCTTTTCCATCGATGCCGGAGGGATGCTTTTGGCATCGGTGATGTAGGTGAAGTCGCCGAAGCGGAAGCCATAGATAGGCAGGCGGTAGTGGTACATACGGATGGGGGTGAAGGTGAGACCGTTCACATGGAAGTCCTCACCGTCAATAGTATGCAGGTTGACCTGCGGGATGCCGGGATATTTGTATTCGGCAAATACATAAGCGAACTCGCGGCGCAGGGCGTGCTGCACCCTGGGCTCGGCCCAGATATCCATGGGTTTCTTCTGGATGAAGTTGTAAGCCCGTATGTCGTCCATGCCGGCGATGTGGTCTTTGTGCTCATGGGTGAAGAGGATGGCATCGAGGTGCAGGACGTTCTCGCGCAGCATCTGCTGCCGGAAATCGGGCCCCGAGTCGATCACCACGGTGACCCCGTTACCCTCCACCAGCAGCGACGATCGCAGCCGTTTATCGTGCGGGTCGTCCGAATGACAAACGGGACAGGGACAGGCGATCACCGGCACCCCTTGCGAGGTGCCTGTACCCAGAAAAGTAACTTTTACCATGGTCTGTGTTTATGGTTGCAAAGGTAAAAAAATAGTCGGGCCGTTGAGTGTCCCGGCGGGGCACTGCAAAGTTCCTGCAGAGTCAGGAAGGTCTCCCCAGGATGTATATTACCGGTTGTTTGCCGGGGCGGGGAGGGGCTTTTTTCCACTCCCGGATGGAGAGGGTATGTATCCATTCTTTTTCTGTGGTGAGGGAGGCGGCGAGGCATAGGAGGGTGTCGTCGCGGCAGGTGGCCAGCAGGTCTTCGACGAGGTGGTCGTTGCGGTAGGGGGTCTCGATGAAGATCTGGGAGGCGCCGCTGCGATAGCTCTCCTGCTCGACCCTGTGGATGGCTCTGATCCGCTGTTGCCGTTCTTTGGGCAGATAGCCCAGAAAGGTGAAGTGCTGACCGTTGAGGCCCGAGGCCATAAGGGCCAGGAAGATCGACGAGGGACCCGTCAGGGGCACCACACGCACACCGTGGCGGTGGCAGAGGGCCACAAGGATATTCCCAGGATCGGCCACGCCCGGTAGACCTGCCTCGGAAAGAAGACCGGCCTCTCCCTCCTGCAGCAGCTCCTGCAGCAGGGCTTCCGCCTCAGGCGGGGTGGTGTGCTCGCTGAGCTCCCGGAAACGAAGCGCCTGGATGTTGCCGGTATATCCGGTGCTTTTAAGATAACGGCGGGCGGTGCGCAGGTCTTCGGCAAAGAAAAGATGCAGGCTGTGCAGCCGTTCGATCACCCGGCGCGGGAGATAGAGATCCACGTCAGTGGCCCCCAGCGTGCTGGGAAGAAGATAGAGGGTCGGTTCCATGAAGTAAAAATAAAAAATCCCGTTGGAATAATGGAATAATGGAATAATGGAATAATGGAATAATGGAATAATGGAATGGTGGAATGGTGGAATGGTGGAATGATGGAATGATGGAATAATAGAAGGAGCAAATATCTCGATACTCGATACTCGATACTCGATACTCAAAACTCGATACTCAAAACTCGATAACCTGTTCCCACCCTATTCTATAACATTTTATCTTCATCGAATAATCACTACATTTGAGACCACATCAAACCCTAACGATCATGTCAGTTGATATACGCGAAGTGACCACCCCTGCCGACGCCAAACAATTCGTGCAGGTGCAGTTTGATATCTATAAGGGCAATCCTTACTGGGTTCCTCCCATGATCGCCGACGAGCGCAAGTCGCTCGATCCGCAACAAAACCCGGCCTGGGAGTTCTGTGATGCGAAGTTCTGGCTGGCATACAAAGACGGGAAATGTGTGGGACGCATCGGGGCGATCGTCAACAAAGCATACAATGAGAAGGTAGGGGAGAAACTGGGGCGTATCAATCGCCTGGAGTTCTTTGATGATGCGGAGGTATTTGATGCGTTGCTGGAGCAGGCCCTCTCCTGGTTACGGGAAAAAGGGATGGAAAAAGTGCATGGTCCGCTGGGTTTTACCAATCTGGACACCCAGGGGCTGCTCATTGAAGGGTTCGACCATCTGCAGTCGGTGGCTTCGGTATATCACCATCCATACTACAAAGAACATTTTGAGCGGGCCGGTTTTGAGAAGGAGCGCGACTGGGTGGAGTTCCGTCTTACCCTCACCGACCGGCCGGTGAACAAGGCCAAGCGGGGCGCCGAGCTGATCATCAAACGTTATGGCTTTGAAGTGGTTCGCTTTAAGAACAGAGAGGAACTGAAACCATACGGAAAAAAAGTGTTCGATGTTCTCAACGATGCTTTTCAGGACCTGCCTTATGTGACGCGGTTCAGCGATAAGATGACGGACTATTATGTGAAAAAATATTTCAGCATCCTCAATCCCAGGTATGTCCGGGTGGTCAAGGACGGGGAGAAGATGATCGGTTTTGTGGTGGGCATGCCTTCTCTCTCGGAGGCCATGCAGAAGGCGGGTGGCAAGCTGTTGCCTTTCGGCTGGTGGCATATCATGAAAGCCCTGAAACACCCGAAGGTGATCGACACCCTCCTCACCGGCGTGCTGCACGACTATCACGCCAAGGGTGTGGCTGTGATCCTTTATGCCGAACTGCAAAATGAGATGCTGAGTAACGGCATCAATACCATTGAAACCACGGGTATCTTCGAAGACAATCACAATGTCATCTCCAACTGGAAGAACTATGAGAATATACAGCATAAGCGGAGACGGTGTTATGTAAAGCAGTTATAAGTTCATAGTTCATAGTTCATAGTTCACAGTTCATAGTTCATAGTTCAAAGTGCATAGTGACGAGGGGAAGCTGTATCCATAGATGATTTTTTCTTTCAAAAAGTCCTGGGAAAGGGAATAAACAGGCCTTTGGAATTGTCAATTATTAATAAAGATAAGTTCCCGTATTAAAAATTTACCTGAATCCAAAAACCATCTACCTATGAAAAGATCACTGTTTCCATTTCTGCTGTTGGCGGGTCTCTTTTTTTCCATGACGTTGCCGGCACAACAGCCTGACATCTCCAAGATGAAAGGATTGCATTTCCGCAACATCGGTCCGGCCGGCATGAGCGGCCGGGTGACGGCCGTGGATGTCAACCTGAAAGATCGGAAGATCATCTTTGCCGGCACAGCCTCCGGCGGCTTGTGGCGTTCCAAAGACGGGGGTACGACCTGGAAGCCGGTCTTTGACAAAGAGAACGTGCTCTCCATAGGAGCGGTTACCATCGACCAGAGCAATCCCGACATTGTGTGGGCTGGTACGGGCGAAGGCAATCCCCGTAACTCCATGAACCTGGGCGGCGGGCTGTACCGGTCGCTGGACGGTGGGGATACATGGGAGCTGATGGGGCTGGAGAAAACGCATTGCATTTACCGTATCATCGTCAGTCCTGTCAACAGTGATATCGTCTATGTGGGTGCCATCGGCTCACCCTGGGGACCTCATCCCGAACGGGGTCTTTACCGCACCCTGGACGGAGGCAAGACCTGGAAGAAAATCCTCTATGCCAATGAGCAGACGGGAGTGGCTGATATGGTGATAGACCCGTACAATCCCAAAAAGTTGTTTGTGGCCATGTGGCAGCACCGGCGCTGGCCCTGGTTCTTCAAGTCGGGAGGTGAGGGCTCGGGTCTCTACGTCACCCGCGATGGTGGTGACACCTGGAAAAAACTGGGTCCCGACGACGGCTTGCCGGAGGGTGAGCTGGGGCGTATCGGTCTGGCCATTGCCCGCAACAAGCCGGATGTGGTGTATGCCTTCATCGAGTCGAAGAAAAACGGACTCTACCGTTCCGACGACGGCGGCAAGCACTGGCATCTCCAGGGAACCAAGAACATCGGCGACCGTCCTTTTTATTATGCTGATATCTATGTGGATCCCTCCAACGAGAACCGGGTTTATACCCTCTTCTCGCGGGTCAACGTGAGTGAGGACGGCGGCAAGACCTTTAAGCCGCTCATTTCTTACAATATCCATCCCGACCACCATGCCTGGTGGATCGATCCGGACAATCCCGATTTTATGATCGACGGCAACGACGGGGGTATGGCCATCACCCGCGACCGGGGCAGGACCTGGCGTTTTGTGGCAAACCTGCCCGTGGGACAGTTCTATCACATCAGCGTGGACAATGAGCTTCCATACAATGTGTACGGCGGGTTGCAGGATAACGGTTCCTGGCGGGGGCCGGCCTACGTGTGGGCTTCGGGCGGTATCGTCAATGCTTACTGGCAGGACCTGTATGGCGGTGACGGTTTTGATGTGCTGCCGGATCCTTCCGATCCGCGCTACTGCTATGCTATGAGCCAGCAGGGGTATGTGGGCCGCGTCGATCTGGAGACCGGCTATACCCGCAGTATCCGGCCGGTACATCCGGAAGGGAAGACCCTGCGTTTCAACTGGAACGCTGCCATTGCAGCCGATCCTTTTGATAAGAATACCATCTATTTCGGCAGTCAGTACCTGTTCAAGAGTCCCGATCATGGTAATACCTGGGAGCTGATCTCTCCGGACCTGACCACCGGGGATACCTCGAGACTAAAACAGCTGTATAGCGGCGGACTTACTTATGATGTGACAGGGGCCGAGAATTTTGAGACCATCATTGCCATAGC
>JALVJE010000261.1 GCA_027028505.1 Bacteroidales bacterium | reverse complement strand
GTATCCACGGTGACAGGCCGCGGAAGCATCTTGCGGAGGCTGTCAAAGAACTCCTCCTCAGTGATCTTGCCCGTTTCGAGGAGAACAAAGACGTTCTTCCCGTCATCTTTCTGCAGATGAAAGGCTTCTTCGTCAAAGCCCAGGGCGCCGAAGGCCCGGCGCGACCTTTCCACATCCAGGTC
The DNA here is from genome assembly GCA_027028505.1 of Bacteroidales bacterium. GTDB lineage: Bacteria > Bacteroidota > Bacteroidia > Bacteroidales > VadinHA17 > DRPN01. Next base: position 19,357 of record JALVJE010000261.1, on the reverse strand, counting down.
CATCACCACGCCACCCAGGTCGAAAATGATGTTATGTATCTGTGCAGGGATGCTCATTCTGTAACAAAATAAGTTATCTTAGCATTTTACTTTTAATGTGATAAATGTAAGAAAATTCCGGTTTTATGAAGGTTGGAAATGAAAATTACCGGTCGTTGTGGTTCGATCCCGCCCATCCGGGAGAAGTGAAGGTCATCGACCAGCGCCTGCTCCCCTGGGAGTTGCGTATTGAGGTCCTCTCCTCGGCCGAGGATGTCTACCTGGCCATCCGGGACATGATGGTACGGGGCGCTCCCGTGATCGGAGCGTTGGCCTCTTTCGGCATGTACCTCTATGCTTTCAACCACAGCACCGACCTGCATCTGAAGGAGAACCTCGACCATATCGCCGAGTACCTGATCTCCTCGCGTCCCACGGCCGTCAACCTGGCCCATGCCGTGCACAGGCAGCAGGAAGCCTATACTCCTCTCGACGATCACGACCGCATCATCGGGGCGATGCGTGACGAAGCGGTCTCCTTCACGGAGGCAGAGGTGGAGGCCAGCCGCCGCATCGGCGAGCACGGCGTCACCCTGCTGGAGGAGCTGGCAGAGCAAAAGAAAGGCCAGCACATCAACATCCTCACCCATTGTAATGCCGGCTGGCTGGCGACCATCGACTATGGCACGGCGCTGGCCCCGGTCTACGAAGCCTTCCTGCGGGGCCTGAAAGTGCATGTGTGGGTGGATGAGACCCGCCCCCGCAACCAAGGCGCCCGCCTGACCATGTGGGAGTTGCAGGAAGCCGGCGTACCCTGCACCCTCATCGCCGACAACACGGGAGGCCATCTCATGCAACAGGGTCTGGTGGATATCGTCCTTACCGGCTCCGACCGTACCACCCGCACCGGCGACACCGCCAACAAGATCGGCACGTATCTGAAGGCCCTGGCTGCCCGAGACAATAACATACCCTTTTACGTGGCCCTGCCTGTCTCGTCCATCGATCCGGAGATCTCCAACGGCATGCTGGAGATCCCCATCGAAGAGCGGCCCCCCACGGAGATCACCGTCATGGAGGGGATGTGGCACGATGAATACCGCAAAGTGAACATCGTCCCGGAAGAGACACCGGTCAGCAACTATGCCTTTGACGTGACCCCCGCCAGCCTGATCACAGGGCTGATCACGGAGAGAGGGATTTGCGGGGCCAATGAGGAAGAGATCATGGGAATGTTGAAGGATGAATGACGAATGACGAACATAGAATATCGAAGGAAGAATTTTGATTGTTGAATGCTGAGTTTTGATTTCTGATTTCTGAATGGGTGGCAACCATGAACTGTGAACTATGAACTGTGAACTGTGAACTGTGAACTGTGAACCATGAACCTTCTCGGACTTATCGGGGGGTCGGGATTAGAGGATCCGGACCTGTTTGAAAAGGAGAAAGAGGTGGAGGTGACGACGCCGTGGGGTGCACCCTCTTCACCGCTTGTTTTCGGGCATATCGAAGACACGGAGGTAGTGCTGCTGTCACGTCACGGCCGCCGCCACACCATCCCTCCCACGCAGGTGAACAACCGGGCCAATATCCATGCCCTGAAAGAAGCCGGTTGCACCCGCATCCTGGCCACTACTGCCTGTGGCAGTCTGCGGGAAGAGATACGTCGCGGCGACCTGGTGCTGCCGGACCAGTTCATCGACTTCACCCGGCACCGCATCAATACCTTTTACAACTCCTTTGAGCCGGGGGATATGAAGCATACCCCCATGGCCGATCCCTTTGACAAGGAGATGCGGGAGCAGCTCTATGCTATCACGCAGAAGCTGGGACTGCGGTGTCATCCCTCCGGCACGTTGATCACCATCGAAGGACCCCGTTTCTCCACGCGGGCCGAGTCGAAGATGTTCCGCCTCTGGGGAGCCGATATCATCAACATGTCCGTGGCGCCGGAGGCGGCCCTGGCCAACGAAGCCGGCATCCCCTATGCCGTCATCGCCATGAGCACCGACTACGACAGCTGGCGCGACGATGAGGAGCCGGTGAGGTGGGAGGAAGTGCTGAAGGTGTTCAGGAGGAACGTGGGGAATGTGATGGGGGTGATAAGGGAATATGGAAAGATGATCGATGAAGGATGATCGATGAAGGATGAAGGACGAAAGGTGGAGGAAGCTTGAAGCTCGAAGGTTGAAGGGGAAGAAGTCGAAAAGTCCAAAAGTCGAAAGGGTCTCCGCCGTCGCTTCATCATAGCTACGGCGGACAAGGGAAGAGTGGGAAGAGAAAGCTATGAGCTATGAGTAATGAGAGATGAGAAAGACCCCAGAGGGGTCAAAAGATAGTAGCCCCGGTTCCACCCGGGGATTAGGAGAGACCCTTAAAATATTACAACCCCGAGGGGTTGAAGAAGGATGAAGTGCTTCCCAGACCCGCCGGGGTCATGGTTAAAATTTTTAGGTTTAGTAAAGATACAAACTTGAAGCCCGCCTTCGTCCCGCCCTTCGGTAAGACCCCGGTGAACCGGGATCACTCAGGGACCGGGAACTTCGGCGGGCGAAGGTGAATTACTTTTGCTTTCCTGTATTTTCAATATAAATGTCTTTTCATAAAGGCTCTTCCTGAACCAGTTTTGAGGTATTTCTCAAAATTATAAGCCCGGTATTTATCCGTAAATACAATGTATGTTATCAATTGTACCGGGAGATGATTTTTTGTGGATCTTACCTCTCCATTATTGTGCCGTTTTAAGCGATCTTCCAGGTTATTTGTTCAACCAGTGTATATGAAATTATTTCTTCCTTTTACTATATACACATACCATTATTCATGTGGGCCTTGCCCGCCGTAGCCCGCCGGGATCATAGCTAAAAGTAGATAAAGTAAATTTATATGACTTGAAGCCCGCCTTCGTCCCGATTAATCGGGACTTCGGCGGGCGAAGGTGGGCCCAGCAGGGCTCCCCTCGGTACGGGCTGCGCCCTACTCGGGGTAAACTTCTCGCCCTGCTTCATCCCAATAAAAAAAGGGAGATCCCTCTCCCTTTTGCCTTCTGACTTTTGCCTTTTGCCTTCCCTGTGGGCCCAGCAGGGCTCGAACCTGCGACTCCCTGATTATGAGTCAGGTGCTCTAACCAACTGAGCTATGGGCCCGGAAACGGACTGCAAATTTAATCATTGCCGCAGAAATATTCAAATATTTGTTATCCGGCAGGGAAATCCATAACTTTGTAGCTGAACCCTTAAAAATACCGATCATGAAAAAAGTTATCCATTATAGTACTTTTATTTTTGCACTGGTCGTTCTGGTAATGGCTGTCAATACCGGCTGCTCGAAAAATGACCTCAGCAACAAAGAGTTGCTGACCTCCCATCCCTGGAAGTTTTCCGATGCGACGACCAACGCTACCGACTCTACGATCATCAAATCGGTCGCCCTTGTCAAGGCATTCATGACCAACTCGGTGATCACCTTCAATGCCGACGGGACCTATACCATGACCTCTCCTTTCCTGAACGATCCCGAAACGGGGACGTGGGAGCTTTCCTCGGATGAAAAACACATCACCATGAAGAGCGACGGTAGTGACAGCGGAGATACCGGGGATTATATGAGGATCACCCGGCTCAATGACACTGAGTTGGTGCTGGAGATTGATGATAAGACCGATGACGGCACCCCGTATACGCTTACGCTTCGCTGGCAAAAATAAGACCGAAAAGAAATGTTTTGGAACGGAGAGTCAACTCTCCGTTTTTATCCCAGATTACGCATTAGGAAGCAAAGAATTAGCTGAACTAATGCGTTTAGCTGGGATAATCCCGATTTAGGAATTCACGTTTTTGGTTTTCACCAAAAACGATGAAGTCCTTAATCGATCAGCAATAGAAAGCGTTACGATTTTCTATTGCTGATTTTGGGTTTATTCTTTCAAAAGACCATGAACCGTTATTCCGTCATTTTTGTTCTGTTTGTCGTTTTTCTGCTGGGGGGTTGTCACGGCGGGAGGCACAAAGAGAAGCCGGTCCCCGATCTGTGGCAGGGCGCCCGGCAACCGGTGTGGCCGGCCGACACACTGCTGACGCTGCATCTGCAGGATGACACCTCCCTGACGGCCTCGGTCTATCTGCCTCCCGGCTATAACGATACGGCCCGTCCGCCGATGATCCTGCTCTTCGACCCACACGGAAACGGTTCACTGCCGGTGAAAAAATACCGCCGCCTGGCACGGCAGTACGGTTACATCCTGGCCGGGTCCAACAACATCCGTAACGGCATGAACGGTACGGACATCGAGCGTATCCTGCATCTTTTCACCGGCGATCTCTTCCGGCGTTTTTCCTTTGACAGCAAGCGGGTCTATGCTGCCGGCTTTTCCGGCGGGGCCCGTGTGGCCACCCTGCTGGCCCTCACCGATCCCACTGTCCGGGGGGTGGCCGCCTGTGGCGGGGGCCTGCCCTCGTCCGGTAACCTGCCGCCGGTACGTTTCGACCTGTTGGGCTTCGCGGGCGAGGAAGACTTCAACCTGCCCGAACTCCTGCAACTGGACGTCTCCCTGCAGGGACAACCCTGCCGGCATTTCCTGGTACGCTTTGCCGGCAAACACGAATGGCCACCCGCCACGGTCTTTGAAGATGCTTTTTACTGGTTCGCCTTCAACGCCATGCGCGACTCCCTTCTGCCACGGCAGGACACCTTCATCCGTGCATTCATCAACAAACAAAAAGAGGATCCCTCTGCCTCTTTTCTCCCGGAAACGCTCCGGCAGGAATATCAGTGGACCAGGATCATCGCTTTTCTGCAGGGGCTCATGGATACACAAGGTTATGAAAAACAACTGTCGGAACTGCGTGCCTCCTCCTCTTTCCAAAAGGCGCAGGAAGACTTTTCCACCCTGCTCCTGGAGGAGAAAGGCCTGGAGCAATATTACCTGAAGAACTTTCCGGTGAAGACCCTCTCCTGGTGGAAGGGGAAGATCGCAGGGATGAACCGGAAGATCGCCGGCAGTCAGGGAGCCCGGCATTACTCCTACCTGCGGGTGATGCATTATCTCAGTCTGGCGGCTTACATGCAGACGGAAGCAGCACTGAAACGGCATCTGGATGCGGAATCGGCAAAATATCTTGCCCTCTACAAGCTCCTGGACCCGGAGAACCCCGATGTATGGTTCTTTGACGCAGTATACAACGCCCGGAAAAACAACAGGGAAGCAGCGCTGCGCTCGTGGGCCAAAGCCGAAACGCTGGGATTTTCCAACAAATCGGAGATCCGGCGCTGGCCTGAACTGGCAGGAATGATATGAGAAGGGTGGAGGAAGCGCGATGCTCGATGCTCGAAGGGCGAAGGATGGTGAAACGATGAGGTGATACGAGTAAGGAGTAAGGAGTAAGGAGTAGGGAGTAGTGGGTAAGGAGGAAGGAGCGATGAAGAGATGATGCGAATAATAACTCCAAACTCTAGGCACTCCACATGCCGCAAATGCCGCAAGCGAGCATTTGCGAGCATCCTCGCAACTCATGCGAAATCGAAGATTTCGTGAGTTGCGGGACTCCAAACTTCTTATTCCCCGGACAGGTTGATGAAAAATAATAAAAGAAAAGAGGCTCGTTGAAAAGCATTAAGCAAACATTTAACCCAGATTACGCATTAGGAAGCTGAAAATTAGCTGAACTAATGCGTTAGCTGGGGTTAACCCCGATCTAGGAGTTCACGGTTTTGGTGTAAGCCAAAACCGATGAAATCCTTAATCGATCAGCAATGAAAAGCGCTTGCGATTTTCTATTGCTGATTCTGGGTTTAAAAAATAAAAACCGTACCATGGAAACTGTTGTTGAGCGTTTTCTGAGATATGTCCGTATGGATACGCAGTCGGACGAACATTCTACCACTGTTCCCAGTACTGATAAGCAATGGGCACTGGCCCGGCTGCTGGTGGAGGAACTGAAAGCCCTGGGGCTGGAGGATGCCTCTGTGGATGATCGGTGTTATGTCATGGCTACCCTTCCTGCCAACACGGACCGGACTGCTCCCGTGCTGGGGCTGATCGCGCACATAGACACCTCCCCCGATTTTTCCGGCACGGATGTCAGGCCGCAGATCCACCGGAACTATGACGGCGGCGAGATCATCCTCAATGAAAAGAAACAGATCGTCCTTTCTCCTGCCGATTTCCCCGAGCTGCTGCACTACACAGGTCAGGACCTGATCACCACCGACGGTACCACCCTGCTGGGCGCCGACGATAAGGCCGGTGTGGCAGAGATCATGACCGCCCTGGCCTGGTTGCAGGATCATCCGGAGATCCCCCACGGGACGGTGAAGGTGGCTTTCACCCCGGATGAGGAGATCGGCCGCGGCGCTGACCATTTTGACGTGAAAAAATTCGGTGCCGACTTTGCTTTCACTGTCGATGGCGGGGAGCTGGGAGAGCTGGAATATGAGAACTTCAACGCTGCTCTGGCCACGGTCACCTGCACCGGCCGCAATGTGCATCCGGGCACGGCCAAGGACAAGATGATCAACTCGATGCATGTAGCAACGGAGTTCAACACCCTGCTGCCACCCCACGAACGCCCCGAACATACCGAAGGGTATGAGGGCTTTTACCACCTCATCGACCTGCAGGGCACTGTAGAAAGAACGGTCATGCGCTACCTGGTGCGGGACCATGACCGGCAGCGTTTTGAAGAGCGCAAGAAATACCTGCGGCATGTGGCCTCCCTGCTGCGGGAAAAACATGGGAAGAAAAGTGTCTCCCTGAAGATCAAAGACCAGTACTACAACATGAAAGAGAAGATCGGTCCGGTCAGCTATATCATCGATCTGGCCCGCGAGGCGATGAAAGAGTGTGGCGTTACGCCCAGGGTCAAGCCGATACGCGGCGGCACCGACGGCGCCCGCCTTTCCTACATGGGACTGCCCACGCCCAACCTCTTCACCGGCGGGCACAATTTCCACGGCCGGTATGAGTTCATTCCGGTACCTTCAATGGAAAAGGCAACGGAGGTGATCGTGAAGATCGTGGAGAAAAGCGGAAAGATCGGGACGATGATGCAATAATTCGAATAATAACTCCAAACTCTAAGTACTCCAAACTTCTGTAGGGTGCAGGGTGCTAGGTACAGGATGCTGGGTGAAAGCACAGGGCTCAGGGCACAGGGCACAGAGAAAGTAATCGATGAAGGGATGAAGCGATGCCTGCCTGGCGGTAGGCAGGATGCGATAATGTAAATAACAACTCCACACTCCACACTTTTGTAGGGTGCTGGGTACAGGGTGCTGGGTGCTAGGTAACCTCCGACTACCAACTAAAACAACTCTAGGCACTCCACACTCCACACTCCAAGTACTCCACACTTTTTTACGGGTGCCGGGTGAATTTGTACACGCCGAAGAGCGTTATTCAATTTTTTATTATTTTTGCACCACTTTTGTATGGGGTATTAGCTCAGTTGGTCCCGAATTTTCGCAGATCTTTGATCTGCCTGAAAATTCGAGGATCCTCGAAACGGTAACAAAATCAAAGATTTTGACCGTTTCGGGATTTAGAGCGCATGCTTGACAGACATTATACTAAGTTCTTTTTTTATGGGGTATTAGCTCAGTTGGTTTAGAGCGCATGCTTGACAGACATTATACTAAGTTCTTTTTTTATGGGGTATTAGCTCAGTTGGTTTAGAGCGCATGCTTGACAGGCATGAGGTCACTGGTTCGAATCCAGTATATCCCACAAAAAAACCGGCGGATGCCGGTTTTTTTCGTTTTGTAGTTCATAGTTTATAGTTCGTAGTTAAATATAAGTATCTGACATACTTTTAATTTTATCTCATTGCTCTTTGCTCAATGCTCATCGCTAATACTTCTTCCTCGGCAGCCACAGTACCACAGCGAAGAGTATGATCACGCCAGCCACCAGCCAGGCCCATAGATTAGAGATGCGTGAGGCAGCGAACATGTCCTGGTCCTGCGACAGATAGACCACCGGCACGACCTGCCAGGAGACCGTGCCATCATTATCCACAACACCGTTGGCATCGTAGAGCTTGCCGGGCAGGGTGATCCTGTTCTCATACGAACCGAAATAGACCAGGGAGAGGATGTCTTCCGTCAGGCTCACATATTTTTTAAACGTTCCGGGATAGCGGGCGATCAGGGTATCGGGGTCCTGACCCAACTTCTTTTGAAAGTACTGACGAAACCTCTTATCACCGTTCGGTATATCCGTGTATGCCTGCCTGTACAGTATCCGCAACGAATCACCCGCCGCCAGCAGACGGGCCGGCGTGAGATCACCGGCAGGATGACTGCTGACTACTTCCTGCATCCCGGCAAAGAAGAGATCGAACATCCTGTCGGCTGTCCACTGAGCCAGATGTCCCAGTGCCAACTCGGTGAGGCTGTCCACGGCAGCAGAATCCATCGCGGCCATCTTCTCCCGGAAGGAGGGATCCCCCTTGAGCAACAGCAGGTCTTCGTCCGTCAGATACTTGTCCGGATCCTTTTTCGGGAAAACCCGGTAAACCGTTTCCTGATAATAATAAAAGGTATAGAACCACATGAACTTTTTCTCAAAAGAGACCTCCCGCCGCACCGCGGAGAGAACGGATGAATTGTTTTTGTATTCTTCATTGAGACCGTCAACGGAAAGATACTGCCTTTCGGCCCTGATCCGGTAAGGATATTCCCCGTCCTCCGGGAGCGTATCCCGTGTCACGGTGATCTGCCAGGTGGAGTCCACCGGCGTGCACAGATCACCCGGATCAAAATCCTTTTTACTGCTCCTGAACTCCACGACCCGCGTCAGACTCCCGTCGGGATGGAAAGTCGTGGTCACCACCTCATCGGTGATGCAGGCCTGTAAACCAAGAAGTATGGCACCAAAAAACAATACTTTTTTCATGATAGTTAGGTGTTAAAATTAATGATCCCCCTGTTTCCCCTGTTGTTCAAAAAACGATGTGTATTTAGCCAACATCCTTTTGGCCGGGAAAAGGTATGTTTTTTTATTTAATTCTTCACCGGATATTTTCCCCTGTTCAAAAACAGATTCTGCTACTTTCAATTCTTTCTGAAAATATCTTCTATGGACTGGGATATTTTCTTTTGGGTAAAAGTTGTTTTCCCCCGCATATTGAAGGCCGGCTATTCCGGAAACAAATCCGATCTCCTGATAAAGGAACAGCCCTGTCAGCAATATGGCAGCTATTGCCGAGACAAATCGCAAGACTCTCTCCGCCTTAGGCCCCTTAAATATGTAACTAAAATGCAAGCGTTTATTTGTCTGTCGGGAACTCGCTGTATCCCCTTTGGTGGAAATCCGGAATGGAGAGGGGTCAGCATATTTTTCCATTGTAACAACCCCTCCGGCATCAATAACTTCGAAGACTCTGCTTATTACTTTTTCCCGGTCTGTCAGAGATTCATGTGATCCGGCCATCCCCCTGATAAAAGTACGGGATTCACGGATGGAAGACAACAGTTGCCGGCATGAGGCACACTGCTTAAGATGTTCCTCTGTCTTTTGTACGTCCGCACCGGAAATATCACCGCCGGCATACAGATATAACAACGGCTCTATCTTATCACATTCCATTGCTTTTCTCTTTATTCATATACATTGAATACAATTCCCTCAGCTTTTTCCGGGCATGGTAAAGATTGCTTTTAACCTGATCAGAAGACATATTCAGGATCTTCGCCACCTCTTCTGCAGGAAGTGCTTCCAGATCCCTGAGCACAAAAACAGCTTTTTGTGTTGGTGCAAGATTTTCGGATAATACTCTAAAAATCTCCAAAACCTCATTTTGGATCATCGGATGATCAGCTTCATTTTCTCCCGCATTTTCATGCGAATAAATACCGGAAATGTCGGTTTCCGGATCTGTAGGGGATTTTCTTTTCTTCCGGAGAAGATCGAGAGAAGTATTTACAATGATCCTGTAAAGCCATGTTGTGAATTCAAATTGTTCGTCATATCGATCAGCGTTCTCCCAGACTTTGATAAATGTATTTTGTATAGCATCTTCGGTATCTTCACGGACGGTGAGAATACGGTATGCAACCCTCTCTGCATACCCGTAATAATGATCCATCAACTCGCCAAATGCCATTTTATCCCGCTCTTTAACTTTCGTAATGATCTGTCGTAATCGATCCTTGTCCATAAAAGAGACCGGTTTGTATTATGATACGTTAAAATCAGTATCGGGTAAAAAAGGTTATGGTAAATATCAAAAAATATTTTTAAGAAAGAGATATTGGAATGACGCTTATTGGCAGGTAGAAAGGATGCGATGAGATGAAGAGAGATTGGTTTTTATTAAGTTGATGGGTTGGTGAGTTAAAAAGTTTGAGACAAGGATACAATAATTTTGTCCTCCGGTCACAAGGGTGCCGGCAGGAATTCTATTGAGCAGATAAATTAAGGCAGTTCAGCCTCCCTTTTCTCTTTCCTCAGGACATACCACAGCAATGCCAGGCCGGTGAGGATGAAGGGGATGCTGAGGAGCTGGCCCATATCCAGCGGCAGGGTTTTTTCGAAAGCCTCCTGCGGCTCTTTGATGAACTCGATGAAAAAGCGGGCGGTAAAGATAAGGATGAGGAAAAGGGCAAAAAGGAGTCCTTCCGGCACCTTCCCCTCTTTTTTCCAGTAGAGCCACCGCAGGTAAAAGAAGATCGCCAGGTAGGAGAGGGCCTCGTAGATCTGCGTAGGGTGTTTCGGCACCGTTTCGTGGTTGCGGACAAAGATAAAGCCCCACGGCAGGTTGGTCTGCACGCCATAGATCTCGGAATTCATCAGGTTGCCCATGCGGATGAAAAAGCCGGCCAACGCCACCACGACCACCACCCTGTCGATGGTCCAGAGGAAAGGACGGCCGGTATTTTTTTGGAAGAGCCAAAGGGCCAGCAGGATGCCTATGGCCGCCCCGTGGCTGGCCAGGCCCCCGTGCCAGATCTTCAGGATCTCGGAGGGATGCTGACAGAAATAAGCAGGCTCATAGAAACAGACATGTCCCAGCCGCGCTCCCACAATGGTCCCCACAGCCACATAAAGGGTCAGCTTGTCCAGCAGTTCCACCGGATACCCCTCCTTTTTGAACATCTTCGTCATAATAAGATACCCAAAAAAGAACCCGGAGGCGAAAAGCAGGCCGTACCACCTGACGGCAAAATTTCCTATCCGGAAGATCTCGGGGTTTACGTTCCAGCGAATGTATTCGAAGACCATGGTTCCAATTTTCCGTCAAAACTATAAAAAAACAGTGAATCTTTGTAAGTTTGTGAGCATCTTTCCCCTGCCCATGAAAAAACAGATCATACCTGCATTTTTCATTTTGTTGTCCGCGCTCCTCCTGACCGGGGCCTGTGCCCGAGTGGGCGCGCCTCCCGGTGGTCCCAAGGATGTCACACCTCCTCGTGTGGTGGAGTACAAGCCGCCCAAGTATTCCGTATTTTTCAATGCTCCCGTCATCGAGATCAAATTCAATGAGTTCATCCAGCTTGATCAGGTGCAGAAACAACTGATCGTCTCGCCGCCCCTCGAAGAAAAGCCCGAGATCAAAATAAAAGGCAAGGGGATCGTCATCCGTCTCAACAACACCTTGCGTGACAGCACCACCTATACCTTCAATTTCGGGGACGCCATCAAGGATTACACCGAGGGCAATGTCCTGAAGAATTTCACCTATGTTTTTTCCACCGGCTCCTATATCGATTCCCTGCAGGTTCACGGCCGGTTGCTGGAGGCTGCCAACCTCACGCCGCCGGAAGGGGCATTGGTGATGCTGTATGAAAACCTGGCCGACTCAGCCCCCCTGCTGGAGAAACCGCTTTATGTGAGCAGTGCCAACCCGTACGGGGTTTTCCTTCTGAAAAACCTGAAAGCAGACACTTTCCGCCTCTACGGACTCATCGACGCCAACCAGAATTACATGTACGACCCCGGCAGTGACGAGGTAGCTTTTCTCGATACGGTGCTGTACGTCTTCCCCGGTACCGATTTTGATCCTTTCCCGGATTCCCTGGTCACCGACAGTATCTGGTCGGCTCCCGGCCATAGTTTTATTTTACGGCTGTTCGCTGAAGATATGGAGCAGCAATATCTGAAAAGCTATGACCGGACCCTGCCGGAATTCCTTTTCTTTATCTTTAACCGCCCTGCCCCGGAGGCTGTCATGACCCTTGCCGATACCATGGTCCCTGCCTGGTATCTCCCCGAACATTCGGTCACGGGAGACACTTTAGGGCTCTGGATCACAGACACCACGCTGATACATACCGAACGTCTGAACGTGGTGGTTTCCTACGAGGGTGCCGACTCGCTCGGAGAGCCGGTCACGGTGCACGATACGGTGTCCCTGCGCATCAAGGCAAAGAAAAGGGTCAGCAAAGGCCGCAAAAAGAAAGAAAAGAAAAAAGCCGTCCTGGATGTTATCACCTCCCTCTCCGGCAACCGGCAGGACCTGAACCGCGATCTCGTTCTGGAGACCTCCCGCCCCCTGGCTGCCTATGATACTTCTTTCTTCCGTTTTTTCCGTCAGCAGGACACCCTGGAATTTCCCCAGCCTTTCTCCTTTGCCCATGATACATTCTTCCTCCGGCGCTATCACCTCACCTGTCCCTGGGAGGAAGGAACAAAATACCGGCTGGAGATCCTGCCGGGTGCTTTCACGGACATTTACGGGGTCACCAATGATACGCTTCTGTACAATTTCCGCACGGCTACCCTTGAGGATTACGGCACCCTGATCCTCAACCTCACCCTTCCGGCCGGGGAAACGGTCATACAGCTTTGGGATAACAATGAGAAAAACCTGGTCCGGCATCAGACCGTTCACAGCGACACCTCCATTCATTTCAATTACCTGGATCCGGGGAAATATATTGTCAAAGCCTGGCGGGACGATAATGGCAACGGCAAGTGGGATACCGGCATCCTGCTGGAGAAAAAACAGCCAGAGGCCGTTTCTTATTTTGACAAAGTACTGGATATAAAAGCCAACTGGGATATGGAGGAGACCTGGAATGTCCGGTTCGATTTCCGGATGAACACCTTCCATCTGAAAAAACTGAAACGATAAGGAGTTGTTCCCCCGATGAAAAAACAGACTTTTCATCTATTGCTGGCAGGGATCATCCTGTCCTTTCTCCCGGGAGGATGCAAACGGGGAGGACCGCAGGTCTTTGAGCAAAAAGATGCGTCGGGTTACCGTTACACCGAAGTGGCAGGCGATCCCCTGCATGTACGTCTCTACACCCTCGACAACGGTTTGAAAGTTTATCTTTCGAAAGATCCTGCTGCTGCCCGCATCCACACGTTCATCGGCATACGTACCGGCTCTCTGTATGAGCCGCCGGACGCGGCAGGTACCACCGATTATCTCCGGTACCTGCTGTTCCAGGGAACAGACAAGATCGGCACCTGCGACTGGCAGAAAGAAAAACCATTGCTGGACCGGATACCCGGCCTGCTGGAACAGTATCGCAGGGAGAGACAATACCTCCGGAAAAAGGCTCTTTTTCATCAGATCGACAGCATCTCCCGGGCAGCAGGCCGGTATGCCGTTCCCGGGGAATACAGGCAGCTCACCCACAGCATCGATGTCCGGGATATGGGATCGTACGTCGCATATGATCAAACGGAATACTCAGCTACCATCCCTTCCAATGAGTTGGAACGTTGGGCCGCCCTGGAGAGCGAGCGGTTCAGACACCCGGTATTCCGTCTCTTCACCGAAGGGATGACGCAGGTGATCCGAAATTTCAATTATCTGCAACGGGATGACAACTACCAGGCACAGCAGGCGCTGCTGGCGGCCCTGTTTCCCGGGCTTCCGTTCGGGCCGAACAGAACAGGACTGGCGGAACAGATCGCCCATCCATCCCTGAAAAGCATCGCCCGTTTTTACGACCGGTATTATGTTCCCGGCAATATGGCCCTGGCCCTTACCGGCGACCTGGATCCTGAAATGACCATCCGGATCCTGGACAGGTATTTCGGGAACATGCCGGCGAAGGAAGCGGATCTCCCGGACCTTCCTCCAGCCAAACCTGTAGAAGGTCCCATTGAAAAGACCATCACGGGTCCTTCGGAAGAAAGTGTGATGATCGGTTTTCGTTTCCCGGGCGCCGGCAGCAGGGAAGAAAAATTCGTCACCCTCATCGACGGGATCCTCAATGACAGCCGGTTTGGTCTGCTCGTTACCGACCTGAAGAAAAAGCAGAAAGTGCGCATGGCCGGCTGCGGTCTTTTCAGGATGCGGGACCATACGGTGCATTCCTTCTATGTGGCCCCGCTGCCGGGACAGAGCCCGGAAGAGGCTAAAGAGCTGTTACTGGCAGAGATCGACAAGGTGAAAAAAGGTGATTTTGACGATCTCCTGCCGGAGATGGTGGCCAACAACCTGCACCGCACCGCCATGGAAAAAATGACAAAGATCCCCGACCGGGCCGCTGCCCTGATGAATACCTTTTTTGGGGATATCCCCTGGCCGGACCGGGTAAATTATTACAACGACCTGAAAAAGATCTCCAAAGGGGATCTGGTGAAATTTGCCCGGGAACACTATAAAAATAATTATGTGGTGGTCTTCAAACGTAAAGGCATCCCCGGCAGGGCAGCCCTGGCGGAGATGCCGGAGACCTCCCCTGCAGATGAACACTGCCCGAAGCATTCGGAGTATTATCAGACTTTCATTGCCGAAAAGGCCGCTCCCATCGAACCCGTTTTCATCGATTTTGATCAATCGATCCGGCATGACAGTCTTCCCGGAGGGATCCGCATCGATCTTATCCCCAACACCGTGAACGATCTGTTCACATTGGAGTACCGGTTCGATATGGGACGGGACAACGACCTCCTCCTCTCCCTCGCCATGCAGTACCTCCCCTATCTGGGCACGGACCGGTACACGACTGCCGGATTACAGAAAGAACTTTACCGGCTGGGTCTTGAGCTGAGCGTATATACCTCTTCGCGCAACAGTTACCTCCGTCTGACCGGGTTGCCGTCGTCGTTCGAAGAAGGCGTGCAGTTGCTGGAACATATTGTTCACCATGCCGTTCCGGACGAAAAAGCTTACCAACAGTATCTCGAAAATATCCGGAAAAACAGGGAGGCACAGCAACAGAAGCGCTCCGTGATCCTTCAGGGAGCTTTGCTGAACTACGGGAAATTCGGGAAGCACTCTCCCTTCACCCATCGTCTCTCCATGGAGGATCTTAAGCATATTGATCCCGCCCGGCTGACGGGGCTCATCCATGATCTTTTCCATTACCGACATACCGTTTTTTATTATGGCACGGCCCCCCTGCCCCGGGTTAAAAGCACACTGGAAAAGTACCATGCCATCCCGCCTGATCTGCAGGACCCTCCCCCGCCCGTTCACTATGAAGAACAGGAGAGCCGGGGAGATATTTTCTGGCTCCCGTGGGATAAGCAGCAGACCTACCTGCTGATGGTAGCCCGGGATGTCCCGCAGAATATTGCTCTGTTCCCGCAAAGCGCTCTTTTCAATGCCTGTTGCGGGTCCGGTACTGCTGCTGTTCTGCAGGAAAAGATCCGTGCCGGGAACCTCCCCGTCCGGTCGGTCCTGGCCCGGTATGATATGCCTGCTGCCCCCGGCTATTCCCACTATCTCACGGTTCTGGCAGAGCTGCAGCCGGACAGGACCCCACAGGCCCTGACCCTTCTCACCAGCCTGTTGCAGCACCTGACGGTTTCTGAGGAAGCTTTTGTGCAGGCCCGCCAGACTGTAATGAATGATATCCGCAACGAAAGGATCACCGGGACGGAGATCTATGCCGCCTGGCTGAAGGGCAAAGAGCGCGGCATCGATCACGATCTCAGAAAAGATGTATATTACGGCGTGGAAAAAATGACCCCGGAAGATCTGGAGGAATTTATCAGGAAGCATGTCAGCGGAAAACAATTCACGTATCTGATCCTCGGGAACAAAGAGGATGCAGGGATCCGGGAGCTGCTGGAGAAAAAGAGGGTCAGGGTGATGAGGTGGGAGGAAGTGTTTGGGAAATAAGGCAGAGGCAGAAGTAAAAAGGCAAAAGGAAGGGCGAAGGATGATCGATGATCGATGAAGGGCGAATGGCGCAGAGCAAAGAGCTATGAGATATGAGCTATGAGATAGATAATGAGGCGATCTTAAATGATTGAGCCCCAACGGGGCGAAAGCATACAGGGTCGGACGGAGTCCGATCTTAAAATAAAGCATACAAAAACATATTATCATGGTTACCAGAAGAAAATTTTTACAGAGCAGTGCCCTCGCAGCGGGGGGGACGATGCTGAGCAGCTATGCCCTGCCCTATGTGAAAAGTGGCGACAAGCTCACCTCCCGGCGTCCTCCGCTGAAAGAGCGCCGTTTTGTCAGTGAGGCGGTGGAAGAGACCATCCGCCGGGTAAAGAAGGACATCGCCGACCCCACGCTGGCCTGGATGTTCGAAAACTGCTATCCCAACACGCTGGACACGACGGTCTTTTTCTCGGAAAAGGGAGGGAGGCCCGACACCTTCGTGATCACCGGCGACATCCATGCCATGTGGCTGCGGGACTCGTCGGCACAGGTGCATCCTTACCTCCCCCTGGCCAAAGAGGACCCGCAGCTGCAGAAGCTGCTGGAAGGAGTGATCCGCCGGCAGACACAGTGCATCCTCATCGACCCTTATGCCAACGCTTTCAATGACGGGCCCACCGGCAGCGAGTGGGACAAAGACCTCACCGAGATGAAACCCGAGCTGCACGAACGCAAATGGGAGGTCGATTCCCTCTGCTATCCCATCCGGCTGGCCCATGGCTACTGGCAGGCCACCGGTGACACCTCCTTCATGGACGAACAATGGATAAAAGCCATGCAGCTGGTGGTACAGACCTTCCGGCAGCAGCAACGAAAAAAAGACCGCGGTCCCTACTCTTTCATGCGGGTCACCTCGTGGCAGACCGACACCGTAGCCGGGGGAGGCTGGGGCAACCCCTGGAAACCCAATGGCATGATCTGCTCGGTGTTCCGTCCTTCCGACGATGCCACCATCTTCCTGGGGCTGGTACCTTCCAACTTCTTCGCTGTGCGGTCGCTGCGTCAGATGGCAGAGATGGCAGAAAAGGCCGGCGGAGAGAAGGAGCTGGCCTCCTCCGCCAGGAGCCTGGCCGCAGAGGTGGAAAAGGCCCTGAAAGAACAGGCGGTCCTCGAGCACCTGCACTACGGCAGGATCTATCCTTTTGAGATCGACGGGTACGGCAATGCTCTCTTCATGGACGATTCCAATATCCCCAGTCTGCTGGCCATGCCCTACCTGGGCACCGTACCGGCGGATGACCCGGTATACCGCAACACCCGCCGTTTTCTGCTGGGCGACGACAACCCCTGGTTTTTCAGGGGGAAGGCTGCCGAAGGCATGGGCAGTCCGCATACCGGCAGGGAGATGATCTGGCCGCTGGCCCTCACCGCCCGCATCCTCACCAGCAACGACCGGGAGGAGATCCTGCAGAACCTGCGGTGGCTCGTACGATCCAATGCCGGCACCGGCTTCATGCACGAATCATTCAATATGGATGATCCCTCGAAATTCACCCGCAAATGGTTCGCGTGGGCCAACACCCTCTTCGGGGAAACGGTGCTGAAGATCCACGGAGAGATGCCGGAAATACTTGATAAGCCTATGTGAAGACCCTGTTTCATAATTCCCTGAAAGTTTCTATTTTTGCCCTTTACACGCGATCATGCAATAAACCCTAGAATATGGAAAAGAGATCGAAGTTACAGGTAACGGCCGTTTTTCTGGCCTTCCTGGCCATGGGTTTCGGCGATGCCGTAGGACCTTTTGTAGGGCTGGTGCGCGAACATTACCAGACCAGCAACTTTATGGCCACCCTCATCCCCTCCACCAGTCTCCTGATGTTCCTGCTCCTTTCCATACCGATGGGTATCTATCAGGACAAGAAAGGAAAAAAACATGTGATGGTGGTAGGACTCTCCATTGCCTTGCTGGGTCTCCTGCTACCGATCCTGGGCGGCCTGAAGGCCGATGAGCCTGACTCTTTCCCCTATTCCATGTTCCTGCTGACGGTCCTTCTGCTGGGTGCGGGTCTCACGATCCTGCAGGTGGCGGGCAACCCCATTATGCGGGATGTCTCCCCCGAGGGCAGATACTCCCGCAACCTCTCGCTGGCCCAGTTCGTCAAGGCCATCGGCTCCCTCTCCGGGCCGCTTATCCCGGTGATCGCCGCCCGTTACTTCCATGCCGGCTGGGATATCATCTTCCCTATCTATGCGGTATCGCTGCTGATCACCCTGGCCATCCTGGTTCCCACCCCCATCCATGAGAAAAAAGACCCCAACTCCCATCCCGCCACTTTCCGCTCCAGCTTCGCCCTGTTGCGTAATCCCTTTGTGGCCCTGATGACACTGGGCATCTTCCTCTATGTGGGGGCGGAGGTGTCCGTGAGCTCCGGCATCCCCATCTACCTGGAAGACAAATACCACATCGACATCCAGAAGCTGGGTCTTGCCGGCACCAGTTTGTTCTTTTTCTGGCTGATGACCGGCCGTTTTCTCGGCGCCGTCATCCTCACCTGGATGAAAGCTTCGAAATTCCTGATCCTCACCACCCTCTTCTCCGTAGCCGGTCTGTTGCTCCTGCTGTTCGGCGGCAAGAGCATGGCCATCCCCAGCATCTCACTCATCGGCATCAGCTTCGCCAATATCTTCCCGCTGATCTTCTCCATCACCATCGACAAGATGCCGGAGCGCACCAACGAGCTCTCCGGACTGATGATCACGGCTATCGTGGGGGGAGCGGTGCTGCCACCCATCATGGGAAAGGTGGCCGACCTGACCAATACAGGTACGGGTCTGCTGGTGCCGCTGGTGGCGATCCTGTATATCCTGTACCTCTCCTTTGTTGTCCCCGGACGGCTGAAAAGGGAACCTGCAAACTGATCATAAACACATAAACGACCCAAAGACATGAGCAAAGCGATCACCATCGGCATCGACATAGGCGGCACCAACAGTGTGATGGGCGCCGTAGACCGGGATGGTAATATCCTGGCCGAAAACCACATCGCCACAAAAGATTTTCCGGATATCAACGATTATGTAAAGGCCCTGTACGGAGCCGTTGCAGAGACCCTCGACCAATTGGGAAGCGGCTATGAGCTGCAGGCCATCGGCATCGGCGCCCCCAACGGCAACTACTACCACGGCACGATCGAAGAGCCCCCCAACCTCATCTGGGACGGGATCATCCCCCTGTGTGAGATGATGTCAAAATACACCGATGTGCCGGTGGTGCTCACCAACGATGCCAATGCGGCCGCCCTGGGCGAGATGATCTACGGCGGGGCCAAAGAGATGAAGAACTTTATCGT
>JALVJE010000260.1 GCA_027028505.1 Bacteroidales bacterium | reverse complement strand
GCCATCGGGGTCTCCCCCAACCCGTTGATCCCTCATGCCGTTCCCGGCCTTGAGATGTCACGCTGGGGAACCATTATTGTGGACAAAGAGACCATGCAGTCCTCCATACCGGATATCTTCGCAGGAGGGGATATCGTCCGGGGAGGCGCCACCGTGATCCTCGCTATGGGCGATGGACGCCGGGCCGCCGCAGGCATTCACAAATATATTACTGAAGAGGTGAAAAAATAATTTCACAACCCACGCAACCATTCAGACACTTACCACATCTAAAAAGTAAGGTTTGACATTTGGTATACGTTAATTACTCTTGATGTTACCAATTTTTTTGCGGTAAGTCGTCCTCTCTGGTTGTATGGTTTAACATCACTTACCGTATAATGACAGTGTTAGGGTTAGTGGAGAAAATGCCCCTGCGTGCAGGGGCATTTTATTTATATACACCCCCCATCAGGAGTGTCCGCCTACCACGATACGCATGATCTTGAGGTTCAATACAATGAACCGGACGATCTGCAGCAGGACACATCTTCTTTTAAACCGTGTGAATCTTGTCGGCAGAGGCGGATAAGCCTCGTCGTAATAGACTTTGATCTTATTGTAACTCATAGCTGTAGATTTTTTGTTTCACATCATTCAGGCAGCAGCCACCAGAAAGGATAACCCTTGGCTTTGTGCAGGAACATATAATGCAGGAAAAGTTTTATCCAGTGACCTGCCAGACCCACCTCTCCCACTGTGTAGCTGATATCCCGGCCAAATTCCGGATACTTTTCCCAATCGGGTACCACCGGGAAAACGGTCATGGTGGCTGCCATACCTTTCAGCAGTCCGAAGCCGGCTGATACGATACAGGCAGCACCCATACGGGCCATGGAGGCGTGGTGCCTGTACTTTTTCTTTTTGTTCTTCACCAGGTCGACAATGTTCAGGGCCACCACTTTACCCATGACTCCCGAAGGCATTCCCGTTCTGGGGGGCGCCGGAAAAATGGGGGTCCCGTTCTTGCTGGTCATGGGTTTGGAGATGGAATGCGGCGGGGCAAAAGCGATGCCCGGGGCGAAGATATTCTCATACACCGGCGACTGGTATATCTCCGGCCAGTCACTGGCGCTCCATTCTTCGAAAGGTTTCTTGGTATAGTCGGCATCCACTTTCATCAGGCCGTTGGGGGCGAACACCTTTTCAGTGATATCCTCTCCCCCCTTACCAAAAGCTTTCATGCCGGCGCCGGCAAAGGTAGGGATGAGCATGGCAAAGTCATATTCGAGGGAAAGTTCCTCACCTTCCAGGTTTTCATACCAGATCTTATGATCCTCTACCTTTTTCACGCCGGCCCGTTTGACCCACCTGATCTCATGCTCTGCCAGGATCGATTCGGTGAACACCTTGGTGGGGGTGACATACCCTCCTCTCTTGATGAAAGCACCTCCCATACCGAAATCGCCCAGTTCATATTCATTGGTGATCCATGTGATATCTGCCTTGTCGGCAAGTCCTCTTTTTCTGATCTCCCAGGCTACGTTCAGGGTATACTCAAAAGCAGCACCCTGACAGGTGGCCATGGGATGCCCCGTACCAATGACGATCTTTTGCTTCTCTCCTTTCTCCATTTTCCGGAGGGTCTCCTGCAGTTTTTCCCAGGCATGTTCGGCATGTTGATACGTACAAACCGATACGGTGCGTTTTTCAGGATCCAGTCCTTCTGTAGCGGCAAAGTTCAGGCTCGGCCCTGTGGCATTCACCAGGTAGTCGTAAGGGATATCTTCTACCTGGTCTTTTCTGTCAGGATCCGTATACCGTATCCTGACAAAAGGCTTTTCATTTTTCCCGTCCCCTTCGGGATGGATCGACTCGGTCAAGGCCTGCCGGAAATCGATCTTCCAGCGACGGTATACCTTCCGCAATTCAAAAGTCACCTGGGAAGGCTTCATCTTCCCCACGCCGATCCAGATATTGGAGGGAACCCACTGATACTTACTGTTGGGACTTACCACCACTACAGTATGTTTCTTACTGAGCTTTTTTCGGATGAAAGCTGCAGCGGTATGACCGGAGACACCGGCTCCCAGTACAACGATCTGTGCCATATAAAACAGGTTTTAAGGTTTTTCTTGAGCTTTTTCTATCATTTCCCTGAACTGATCCAGCTGTGTCTCCACCTGGTGGCGGATCACAGGTTTCAGCCAGGGTAGAAGGATCCTCGTTCCGAAAGTATTCGGTTCAACGGTGTAGCTCCCTTCGATGACGGTCCGGCCATCCAGGTAGAAAAAATAAAGGTCGGCCAGCATATCCGATCTTTCCGTGCTCATTTTTATCACCAGATGTTTTTTCCAGGTGATCTTCTCGATCT
>JALVJE010000259.1 GCA_027028505.1 Bacteroidales bacterium | reverse complement strand
TGACCGGATCATGATCAATAAAACAGGTAAAAAAATGAAAATATTAGGGAAATTTTCTTTCGGCACAGGCGACCGTTTCGGGATGCAGGGCAAAGCCCAGCTGGAAGCCGTCATAGAAGCAGCAAAATGGGGCACTGAGATCATCCCCGTCTGGAACAAATCCTTTCGCGAACATTCGATCGTGGGGACCACCCCGGAAGATACACGTACCGAAGCGGACAATGCCGTGAAGGCATTGGGATGGGAGGGGCCTTATTTTGTGGATGCCGACCATATCAACCTGTCCAACGTAGATGCTTTCATGCCCTGGTCCGATTTTTTCACCATGGATGTGGCCAATGCCATCGGCAAACCGGTCTCCCCGGAGGAAACGGAAGCTTTCATCGCCGACAATGCCACGCCTTCAGGGGTGATCGCCCTGCCGGGCATGGACCGTCCCATTCCTGCCGACGAAACATACCTCCGGCACTTTGCCGGGCAATACCTGAACGCCATCCGTGAAGCATCCGGGATCTATCAGCACATCGCCGCCGGGAAAGACCCCGAAACCTTTGTGGTAGAGGTCTCCATGGATGAGGTGGACACACCGCAGTCACCGGCCGATCTTTATTTTATCCTCAAGCTGCTGGCCGGCCAAGGTATCCCCGTGCAGACCATCGCTCCCCGTTTTTCAGGACGGTTCAACAAAGGGGTGGATTATGTGGGGGAACTGAAAAAGTTCGAGCAGGAGTTCGAGCAGGACCTGATCGTACTCAGCTATGCCCGGGCCCATTTTGATCTGCCGGACAGCCTGAAGCTGAGCATTCACTCCGGCAGTGACAAGTTCTCCATCTATCCCGTCATGGGCCGGCTGGTGCGCAAATATGAGCAGGGCCTGCATGTTAAAACGGCCGGTACCACCTGGCTGGAAGAGTTGATCGGTCTGGCGCTCTCCGGCCCTGAGGCCCTGGCGATGGTGAAAGAGATCTACGCCGAAGGGCTCCGCAGGATGGATGAACTCACCGCTCCCTATGCCGAGGTGATCGATATAGACAGGTCGGCGTTACCGGCTCCCGAAGAATTTGATAAATGGGAGGGAGATCAGATCGCCGCCACCCTGCGGCACATCCCCGGCAATGCCCGTTTTAACCCGCATGTACGCCAGCTGATGCACGTGTCATACAAACTGGCTGCAGAACGCGGGGAAGAATACCTCAGCCTGGTAAGAAAAAACGAAGGGACCATCGCTCCCCAGGTAAAGGAGAACCTGCTGGAACGGCACCTGCGAAGATTATTGGGATAGGAATGAATGATCTTTTGACAGATCAACCTGAAAATAACGCATTCCCTGGCCTCCCGGTACTCCTTATCATGTAATAAGTTTGGAGTGTGGAGTGTGGAGTGTGGAGTTAAAAGTTAAAAGTGAGCTAAAGTTAAAAGTTGGGCTCTCTTCGCGATACTTTGCGGAATCTTGGCGTAACTTGGCGTAATAGCCCGATATTCATTTGGTTAAGCTGTTACGCAAAGAGGCACGCGAAGGGCCACAAAGGAGGTTGTTTGAGAGTTGTAATTTGGGTGTACCTGGAGTCCATCCTCCATCATTCCATTATTCCATTATTCCACCATTCCATTTTTCCTCCCTTTTGCCTTTCCTGCCTGCCGGCAGGCAGGTGCCTTTCCTCGTCCTCCGTAGTCCCGATTCATCGGGACGAAGGAGGATTACTTTTGCCTTACACTAATTCTCCTTTTCCGTACCTGAGAGAATGGCAGCATACTCTGCCGGATCTGTCAGGATCTTTTCGGCTTTGATGATCACACTGTCACTGCCCAGCGTAGTCTCGATCCGTCCGGCCTGATAGTAATAGCGCCCCACGATCTCCTGCCTGAGCAATTCGGAGATCTCATCTTTGTGACTGTAAAAGTCTTTGTCGATATTGTGAGAAAGACTTTTCTTCAGGGCCTCAAACTCCTGGGCCGCCCGGTCGTAATAATCCTCCTTTTTGGCTGTTTTGATCAGATCGTCGAGCTTGCTCTCCGATTCCGTATCATAATTGAAATCCTTCTGCTTGATAAACGCATGGAAATCGTTCAGGATCTCATCCGTGATGACGAATTTGTCCGGCGGAGGAATGGAATCATGTTTCTGAGCAAACTGTGTGGCATAATCGAAAATATAGAACCGCATATAGAGGTTGATCGTGATGGGGCTCAGGGTCTGTGGCTCCACATGGATGTCCGGATTGATCCCTCCGCCGTCATATACGGTCCGTCCGTTTTTCGTTTTGAAGGCCGAAATGAGCGAGTCGGGCACGTGTCCCACACTGCCGTCGGGGTTGCGATGGGTGTAGTCCAGCGCCTGGATACAGCGGCCGCTGGGGATGTAGTATTTTGCAGAGGTCATTTTCAATTGTCCTCCATAGCCGACAGGCCGGGTGGTCTGCACCAGACCTTTGCCAAAGGTACGTTGCCCGATGATCACGCCCCTGTCAAGGTCCTGAATCGATCCCGAGACGATCTCCGAGGCCGAGGCAGAGCCGCTGTTGACCAGCACGGCGAGGGGGATGTCCGGGTCATCCGGCTGGGAAGGGGCTTTGTACACCTGGTCGAAGTCTTTCACCTTGCCCCGTGTGCTTACGATCGTCTGTCCTTTTTCCACAAAGAGATTCACGATCTGTATCGCCTGTACCAACAGCCCGCCGGGATTCCCACGCAGGTCCAGGATCACCGACTTCATCCCGTGGTTATCCCTGAGATCATCCAGGGCGGTCTTCACCTCTTTGTAAGCTCCGGAGGTAAAATTGCTCAGACGTATATAGCCGGTATTGTCATTGAGCATGCCGTAATACGGCACCGCCGGGATACTCACTTTTTTCCTTACCAGCTTGACCTTCATGGGTATTTCCACCCCCGGCCGTTCAATGGTGAGCACCACCTCGGTGTTGGGCACCCCTTTCAGGCGCTCACTCACCTTGTTGAGGGACAAACCCTTGATCGAATTACCATCGATCTCCAGTATCTTGTCTCCCGCCTTCAGCCCGGCCACATCCGCCGGAAATCCTTTGTACACCTCAGAGATAATAGCATAATCCCCGCTTTTGCGGATCAGCGAACCGATGCCTCCGTACTGGCCGGTGGTCATGAACTTGAAATCCGCCATCTTCGACTCGGGAATATACACCGTGTAAGGATCAAGGGTCTCCAGCATGGCATCTATGCCCGAAGGTATCAGGGTATCCGGCTTGATAGGATCTACATAGTAGAGATTCAGTTCCCGGATAATATTACTGAATATCTCAATATTTTTTGCCAGCTTGAAATTACGGCTTTCATTGAAAGCATAAATTACGGCCATCCCGGCCACAATGACCATGGCCAGGGTGGTGATCCTGATCTTTCCAAACTTCTTCTTCATCATGTATATTCTTTTTCAGATGTGCAAAATAGAGGATTTTAACGGAAACATAAAAGCTTTCCGGCCCTTTTAACAAAGATTAACGTTAACCCGGGGCCTTTCAGGGTACCGGATCATAACCCTGGCCTCCGAAAGGATTACAGGAAAGAAAACGTTTCAGAGCCAGCCAGCCTCCCTTGAACGGGCCATACTTTTTTATGGCTTCCACCCCATAGGTGGAGCAAGTGGGTGTGTACCGGCACGTATGGGGGAACAACGGAGAGATCGTCGCCTGATAAAAGCGGATCATCCCGATCAGGATCTTACTCAGTATCTTTCTCATATTCACTCCGGATCTTCCGCAAAGATAAAACTATTTTATCTTCGATCTCCCTGTATGGGAGTATCTCCCGCGAAGTATAGATAAAGATCATATCAAGAAAGATGCCCTTCCCGGCCAGAAAATCGGTCAACACAGATTTGTTGAGCCGGTAAGCTTCCCGGATACGTCTTTTGAGAAGATTTCTTTTGACAGCTCTTTTGAAGATCTTACGGGGCACGGAAACGGCCATCCTCACCACCGGTCTTTCTTCTTTGTTCTTCTCTTCGAGGACCAGAATGCGAAAAGGCGAAAGATAAAAGCTCCTACCCTCGCGGAAAAGCTTCTCCATACGCTTTCTTCCGGAAAGCCTTTCATCTTTTTGTAAACCATACTTCCGCATCATGTCTGAGATAATGGGTCCCGTGAGATACGGAACATGAGGGATCCGGATCCTTTCTTCAGGGAAAACCTATTTCTTGCCCTTGTTGAATTCGCGGATGTATTTATCCAGTGCCATCACCATCGAAGGGCTTTCGGGATTGGGGGCCGCTATGTCCACCCGCAACCCTGCATCTTCAGCTGCTTTTTGCGTTGTCATCCCAAAAGTGGCGATCTTGGTACTGTTCTGCTTGAAATCGGGAAAATTGGCGAACAGCGATTTGATACCCGTCGGACTGAAAAAGACCAGAATATCATAAAAAACATCCTTGAGGTCTGAAAGATCACTGCAAACGGTCTTGTAAAATACCGACTTGGTGAATTTGATCTTATGCTCCTTCAGAAGCTCAGGGATCTTATTGTTGTGCATATCGGAAAGAGGAATGAAATATTTTTCCTTGTTGTTCTTTTTGATCTGTGTGAGGAGGCTGTCAAAGGTCTTGTCCCCGTAAAAGATCTTTCTCTTCCGGTATATGATGTATTTTTGAAGATAATTGGCTACCGACTGGGAAACACAAAAATATTTCATCGTGTCAGGGACCGTTATCCTCATATCTTCACACACCCTGAAAAAATGGTCCACAGCATTCCTGCTGGTCATGATCACGGCAGTATGATCCAGGATATTGACCCTCTCTTTCCGGATCTCTTTCACAGAAACCCCTTCCACATGGATGAAAGGCCTGAAGTCGATCTTCAGATTGTTCTTTTCGGCCAGTTCATGGTAATGGGTCTTGTCTTTCGGCGGCGGTTGCGAGATCAGAATGCTCTTTATTTTCTCCAAATCTTCCGGTTTTTGGTTTAACTCACTAACAGTTCCTACTGTACTCTATCCCGATAAAATCTTCAATAAAATCGCAACAGGTAAAATTTCCAGGGTGCAAAGGTACAAAATCATTAAAAAAAGAGAAAATCTTTCCCGGATAAAAATGGTTATAAGTTTCACGACCCGAAATAAATAGAGGAGTAACACCAGGGCCAGTCCGAGCCACAACAGCCGCCTGGCAACAGGTTCATATACATAAGGGATGATCGCGACCAGCGGGAAAAGATAAAGTCCCGTATCATGAAAAAAAAGTTTTGTGAAACCTGAAAACTCTTTTAACGGTTCCCCTGCCAGGGTAATGAGATCTGTGATCCTGATGATCAGTATAAAATAAAAATAGATGGCCGCTGCACCTGCCAGCAACCAGGAATAGATCTTTATGTGTGACAGCTCACCCGCAAAAACCGAAGGATAGAACGCTTTCACAAAGAAATAAAGGAACAGGGCGAAGGTAAGGAAGTAGTTGGAGGTCAGCAATACCGAAGCCCATTGATATAACGAACTCCTGTTCCGGAACAATGCATTGGCATTTTTGTAATTCCAGATCCCTGACAGGGTCTGGCTCAGGAATTTTCCAAACCGTATCTTGGTCCAGGTAATGAGCAGGAAGGCCAGGATAAGCACCCCCAGGATCCAGTTTTCCCGCAGAAAAGCCGGCTCACGTTTTATGGCAACCGTTGCCGGCTCCTGTGTCCCAGTCACAAGAACCCTGCTTTTCATCGGTGATCCCCTACCCTGCAAAGGCCGGTATACTGTTGTTGAATCGGCCAGGAGCAGGCTTTCAGTAGAAGAGGCACGCGAAAAAAGCGGCAGCGGACCATTCTCAGGAGGCCGGGCGGTAACCCTCATCACAAAGACCGAGTCCGAAGGTTCCTGCAGGATCTTCTTTACCGGTTTCTTTTTTACGACAGCACGGGCCTTTCTGGCAGCAGTCACAGAATCCTTTTTCAGTCTTCTGTCGGTCTGCATAAAAAGCTTTTCCAGCGCATCCAGGGATGTCGCGGCCGGCCTGGTTGTTTTCAGAGAGGTGTCTTTCCGGACCGTATCGGGCTTTTGAGCCACAAGGGTATCGGCAGCCTGCACCACGTGTGTCGTGTCCTGCTGCACCCATATCCCTGTACCCTTTTCCAAAACCATAAACAACGTAAATTTTTCCGGCACAAAGATAGTCCCAAAATCAGCAATAGAAAAACGAATGTTCCGGAAGGCCCACCGGCAGGAACGCCGTTGAAGACTCCGACTCCTGAAACTACTGTCCTGCTAGTGATAAGGGAACCGGATTATGACGTATCCAATACTCATCTTACCCCTCACACCCCCTAAAGGGAATGATGCCTGCCTACCGCAGGCAGGAATGGTGGAAAGATGGAAATAATGAAGAGATGAAGCGATAAAGCGATGAGGCGACGAAGCGACGAGTATAGATCAGAATAATAACACTTCAACTCAAAACTCGATACCCGATACTCGAAACTCCTTATTACAGGGTCAGGGAAGCAGGGCAGACAATATAATGCGTTGTTCTATGGTAGACTTGACACTAGAAATAAGAGATCTTTTCAGTTGTCTCCTGTTTCAGGGAATATATCGCCGTCAACAGGTTGTTGGCCAGCCGGCTGGCACCGATCCTGAACAGGCGTGGGCTGAGCCACTCCTCCCCCAGTTCTTTTTCCACGATACCGGCATACAACAGGGCATCCTCGGCTATGGCGATCCCTCCGGCCGGTTTGATACCCACTTTTTTGCCGGTGATCTCATAAAATCTCCGGACCGCCGCAGCCATGATCCTCATATCCTGAGGACGTGCCGCCGGTGATACCTTGCCCGTAGATGTCTTTATAAAATCGGCTCCTGCAGCCATAGCCGTCACAGCAGCCTTGTGCACCATCGCAGGATCATCCAGCACCCCCGATTCCAGGATCACCTTCAGATGGCCCCGGCTGCCGATCACCTCACGTATGGCCCTCACCTCCTCCCAGGCTTCGTTTATTTTCCCTGCCAGGATCTTCCCCACCGGGATCACAATATCGATCTCCGTAGCTCCGTGGGCCAGTGCCAACTCCGTTTCCTGCACCTTCACCTCCCGATAGGTCTGGGCTGCCGGGAACCCTCCCGATACCGATACAATCTGCACCCCTTTCGCCTTCAGGGTATCCCTGACCACGGGGATGAACACCGGATAAACACAAACGCCCGCCACCTGGCCTGCCTCCGGATATCTGACCGGCAGATCGTTCACCTTCCGGCACATATCCGCCACTTTTTCGTCCGTATCTTTCACATCCAGGGTGGTCAGATCAATGTTCCCCATGATCCTTCTCAGGGTATCCGCTGAAGGTTCCGGTACAACAACATAATCTTCCGGGACCCGGGCATCTTCTTCCCGGTAAGGGATCTGCTGCAACAATACTTCCGGTTTTTCCATGATCTTATTTTTTCAGTTTGGGATTGTTTTTATGCCGCATAGCATCCCTTTCGCTTTTTTTGCGGAGGGTGTTGCGAAAAGCTTCCGTCAGGTCCACCCCTGTCTGGTTGGCCAGGCATATCAGCACGAACAACACATCTGCCAGCTCCTCTCCCAGCTCTCTGGCCTGGTCTTTCTCTCTGGAGGACTGCTCCCCATAGGTGCGGGCGATCACACGGGCCACCTCACCCACCTCTTCGGTGAGCAGGGCCATATTGGTGAGTTCGTCAAAATATCTTACCCCGTAGGCATGTATCCACTCATCCACCGCTTTCTGGGCCTCTTTCAGTGTCATGATCACTCCTTTCTTTTGGTATCTATCAGGATGGTCACAGGACCGTCATTGACCAGGGAAACTTCCATCCTGGCCCCGAAAACACCGGACCTGACGCGCCCGTCGATCTGCTCCTGCAGTTTCTTTAAAAAATTTTCATATAAGGGGATGGCTGTCTCAGGAGGCGCCGCCCGCACATAGGAGGGACGGTTCCCTTTTTTTGTTTTGGCATGCAGGGTGAACTGGCTCACTACCAGAATATCCCCTCCCGTTTCATTCACCGAAAGGTTCATCACTCCCTGCTCATCATTGAAGATACGCAACTGGCTGATCTTGCGCGTCAGCCAAATTACATCTCCTTCCGTATCTTCCTGTTCGATACCGAGCAGGACGAGCATCCCCTGTCCGACCGAAGCATGCTCTTTCCCTTCGATCTTTACGGAAGCCCCCGTAACCCTCTGTATTACCACTCTCATTTTGATGCAAAAAAAAGACCTGTAGCAAAGATACTACAAGTCTTTTCAAATCCTGATAATTGTTACGTATTTACAGTTCTGATGCCATCAGCAGGAACGGCTTCATCTCAAAACTGTGGTAGTAAGGACGCAATCTTTCCGTATTGTAATACTCCTGGACGTTCACCACCTTTTTCCGGCTGGTGACCACCTCCAGCGGCACATCATCATAGCGTCCGTTCTTCAGCACAACGAGCCGGCCATGGATCTTCGAGAGGATCAGGTCGAGGGCCAGGTTACCGTAGGCCATGGGGACGATGGAGTCGATGGCATCCGGATCACCGCCGCGTACGAGATAGCCCAGCTTCTGGTTGATGATATTGATGGCCTTGCCGTGGTTATACTTGGCCGTTCTGATCTTTATCTCCCGGGAGACCAGATCGCCGATGCCACCCAGCTTGGCATGGCCGTAGGCATCTTTCTCCTGACTTTCAAAGATCATCTCTCCCCCTTTATACATAGCCCCTTCGGAGATAAGCACCACCGAATAACGGCTGGGGTTGTGGTTCCGGTCTTCTACCAGCAGCTTGGTCAGATGGTCAATATCGAACTTATATTCCGGGATCACGCACCTGTTGGCCGCCCCTGCCATGGTAGGCAGCATGGCCGTAAATCCGGCATAACGCCCGAAGACCTCCATCACCAGGATGCGCTCGTGCGACCCGGCCGAAGTACGCAGGCTGTTGGCCATGGAAATGGTCCGTGTCACACACGTACTAAAACCAATACAATAGTCGGTACCGGGAACATCGTTGTCCATCGTTTTGGGGATGGCCACCACCTTGACCCCTTCCTGGTAGAGACGTACGCCGTAGCTGAGCGTATCATCCCCGCCGATGGGTATGAGAAAATCAACCCCCAGCCACTCCAGGTTCTTCAGGATCTCCGGCGTCAGATCATTCACTTCATCCTTGTACTGGTCCTGCAGATGCCTGGGGACATCCTCCTTGCGCATATGACTGGGCCTTGTTCTGGAGGTATGCAGGAAGGTGCCGCCCGTACGGCCGGCTTTGTTGACGATATCATCGGTCAGAACAATAAAATTGTTACTGTTATCCGCCTTGGGATCCCTGATGATCTCGGTAATACCGGCCCACCCCCTGCGTAGACCGATCACTTTATATCCCTCCCGGTTGGCACGGATCGTTACCGCACGTATGGCCGGATTGAGCCCCGGAACATCGCCGCCGCCTGTCAGGATCGCAATAACCCCTTTGTACTTTTTAACATTTGCCATTTTTACTCTTTTTTATTCAACATCATTCAAAACCCGGCCAAATTAATAAAACTTTATTTTTATTCGCTCATCATTCTCATATTTTTGTATCACCTTAGGATGTTTTCTGTTCATCATAAATGCTTTCATGAAGATCTGCCTTGCCTATCTGCTTCCGCTGCTCCTCTCCGGGATCCTGTTCCCGGCAACGGGATCATGCCAGGAAAAATTCACCCTGAGCGGTTATGTGCGCGACAAAGACAACGGGGAAGAGCTGATCGGGGCAACGATATATGCCGAAGAGGTAAGCCAGGGCACCGCAACCAACCGTTACGGATTTTATTCGCTGACCCTCCCCGCCGGCACTTACACCATCATGTGGCAATTCCTGGGATATGAACCCCTGCGGGAAAAGATCGTCCTGGACAAAAATATCCGGAAAGATGTAGAACTGACGCTGCAGGAAAAGAACATTCAGGAGGTCATCGTAAAAAAGGAAAATACCGACCAGTTGCTTCGTTCCACAGAAATGGGGATGGAAAGGATCTCCGCCCAGGAGATAAAAAAGCTGCCCGTCCTCATGGGAGAGCAGGATATCCTGAAAAGTATCCAGCTACTGCCCGGCATCAGCGCCGTGAACGAGGGTAGCAGCGGCCTTTACGTCCGTGGCGGCAACTCCAGCCAGAACCTTATCCTGCTGGATGAAGCGCCCGTCTACAATGCCTCCCACCTGCTGGGCTTCTTCTCCATATTCAACTCCGACGCGATCAACAGCGTGAAGATCATGAAAGGATTCGTTTCCCCCTCCTACGGAGGACGGTTATCCTCGGTACTGGATGTCAAGATGAAGGAGGGAAACAACAAAAAGTTTTCCGGCTCCGGCGGTCTGGGCCTTGTCTCATCCCGTTTGCTGCTGGAAGGGCCCTATGCCAAACAACGGGGCTCTTTCATGGTCGCCGGACGCAGGACCTATGCCGATCTTTTTTTGAAAATGGTCCCGGACACCAATATCAACCGGAATTCCCTCTATTTCTACGACTTTAATGCCAAGGCCAACTACAGGATCGGCAAAAAGGACCGTGTCTACCTGTCCGGATATTTCGGGAGAGACGTTTTCAAATTCCGTGACCTTTTCGGGATCGACTGGGGCAACCAGACCCTAACCGCCCGCTGGAACCATCTCTTTTCCAACCGTCTTTTTCTGAACAGTTCGCTGATCTACAGCAACTACAATTACAATTTCAACCTTAAGAACGGAGACGCCAGTTTCGCCCTTCACTCTTATATCCGTAACCTGAACTGGAAAGAAGATCTCCAGTTCTATGCTTCCGGCCGTTCCACCTTCCGTTTCGGACTGAAAAGCAATTACCATCTTTTCCTGCCCGGCAAGGCAGCCTCTACGGGCGACTTTCCGGTCAATGACGTGCAAATGGAGAAAAGACATGCCTGGGAAAACGCCGTTTACCTCTCCCACGAATGGAAAGCCACCCCGGACATCTCTGTCCGCTATGGTCTTCGTTTCGCCACCTTTACCCTGCTGGGGCCTCTGCATGTATATTCGTTCGATACACTCGGGAACACTACCGATACTACGTGGTATTCCAGGAATCAGAACATCATTACCTACCCGGTACTGGATCCCCGTTTTCTGATAAATATCCGCACATCTCCCACTTCTTCCCTGAAATTCTCGTTTACCGGCATGCACCAGTTCCTGCATCTTCTCTCCAATACCACTTCGGGCACCCCTCTCGATCTGTGGGTCCCCAGCTCTCCCCATGTGAAACCCGAGACCTCCCTGCAGGTCTCCGGAGGATATTTCTTTTTATTGCATCAGGCTATGTTCGAAGCTTCCGTCGAAGTATATTACAAAAAGATGGATCATCAGATCGATTACAAGAACGGTGCGAATATCTTTCTGAACGAAGAGGTGGAGTCCCAGCTTGTTTTCGGCAGGGGGGAAGCTTACGGAGCAGAGTTTCTTTTCCGGAAAAACAAAGGACGTCTCCATGGCTGGATCTCCTATACCCTGTCCCGTTCTCTCCGTCACTTTCCGGCCATCAATAATGGAAAGACCTACCCTGCCAAACAGGACCGCATCCACGACCTTGCCCTCGTCGGGATATATGACCTGAACAGGAGATGGAGTTTTTCAGCCACCTGGGTCTACTATACCGGTAATGCCGTAACCTTCCCCAGTGGGAAGTATATCTTTGAAAATACCTATATCAACTATTTCACCGAACGAAACGGTTATCGCACGCCTCCCTATCACCGGCTGGACCTGAATGCCTCGTTGGGACCCAAAAAGAAAAGGAAGTGGCAGTCATCGTGGGATTTTTCGATCTATAACGTATACGCCAGAAAAAATGCTTATTCCATCACGTTCCGAACGAAAGAGAATGAACCGCAGATCACCGAAGCAGTAAAGCTGTATCTTTTCTCCATCGTGCCGACGGTCACGTATAATTTTAAATTCTGATCATGAAGAAGATCTTCGCTATACTGTTCTTTACCCTTCTGTTCACATCCTGTGAAGAGGTGATCTATGTTCCCCTGAATTCAGCCGACCCGGCCATCGTTATCGAAGGACAGGTCACCAATTATCCCGGACCCTACCAGGTCAGGATCACCACCACCACCGACTTTTATGATCCTTCAACGGTCCCTCCGGTAAATAACGCCACCGTTTATGTGGAAGACGATCTTGGACACAGCTGGTATTTTACGGAGCAGCGACCCGGGTATTACAATAATGATCAGTTCACAGGCGAACCGGGCAGAACGTATTCTTTGAATGTAAAAGTAAAGGACAGATTTTATCACGCCACCAGCTATATGCCGCCCCCTGTATCCATTGACTCCCTCGACCAGGGGTATTTTGCCGGCACCCGCTTTGCCGATGCAGGTTATTACATCATTCTCTACTTCACCGATCCTCCCGACACGACCAACTATTATCGCATCCGCTTATACAAAGGGGACCAGGCGGGGACGGTGATCTATGTCCTGGATGACCAGCTTATGGACGGGAATCCGGTCAATCTCCTGCTTTTCGGCAGTGCTTATGAGGCAGGAGACACAGCTGTCGTGGAACTGCAAAGCATTGATGAAAAAGTCTACCGGTTCCTGCTCACCCTTTCCAATGTGAATGCCAGCAGCCCTTCGGGACCGGAATACACCCCGGCCAATCCGGAAACGAACCTCTCGGGAGAGGCTTTGGGATATTTCGGGGCTGTCTCCCTCTCCCGCGATACGATTATTCTCACCCATTCCAAATGATCAGGAACAGTAACAAAATGTTGATCATGCTACCTCCTGACCAAGAAAGAGGTTTAGAGTGTGGAGTTAAGAGTTTGGAGTATCCCCGTCCGACTGGCGTCAGCCGGGTGGAGAGTATCGAGTTGAGGCGTTGCTCATTGCTCCTTAACACTGATTCCTGAGTAGCCGTAGGCGTACCGAAGGAGGTTCCTGAGTAGCCGTAGGCGTATCGAAGGAGGTTACAGAGGAGCCGTAGGCGTTTTTATGATTGTGTCCGAGCCGGGATGGATCTTTTCAGCTCCGGGGATGGTAATATTTTTTCATCACTTCCGGGATAAGCTTTTTGATATTTTCTATGCGGGTCTGATCGGAGGGGTGGGTACTCAGGATCTCCGGAGGCTTGGCGCCTCCCATGGCGGCCATGCGCTCCCAGAACTGCAGTGCTACATGCGGATCGTAACCGGCCATGGCCATAAAGATCAGGCCCAGATGATCGGCCTCACTCTCCTGCAAGCGGCTGTATGGCAGTAACACACCGTACTGCGCTCCCACACCGTAAGCCATCATCCATAGCTGTTGTGTTTCCTCGGGTTTCTGATGCAATGCTTCCGAAAGGGCCATCCCTCCCAACTGTGCCATCAGTTGCTGGCTCATCCGCTCGTTGCCGTGACGGGCTATGGCATGGGCGATCTCATGACCCAGGACAACAGCAAGACCGGCATCGTTCTGTGCCACCGGCAGCAAACCGGTATAGACCACCACCTTCCCTCCGGGCATACACCAGGCATTGACCTCAGGACTCTCCACCAGATTGAACTCCCACTGATAGTCTTTCAGACGGTTACTCATACCCTTTTCACGAAAATACTCTTCCACAGCTGCCGCGATATTTTTCCCCACCCGCTGCACCATGGCGACCTCTGCTTTGTTGTCACTCAATTTATGTTCCTTCAGAAAATCACCATACTGGGTCAGGCTCATACTGATCATCTCCGACTCGGGAATAAGGTTTAACTGCTTTCTTCCTGTGATCTCAACCGTGCTGCACTCCTGAAAAAGGAAGCCCGCAGAAAAAAGCAGGGCCATTAATATGATCACTCTTGTTCTCATGATCCGTTCTGTTTTGTTATACATCCAAAAATAAGCAATTATAAAAAAAGGACACATTCCCGTGCCTTTTCTTCCTGACTTGCTCTTTTATTTTTTCTTTTTGACCCTTTCGGCAGTAATGTCCAGGGTTCCTTCGGAATAGCTCACTTTCCCTATGATCTTATCTTTCACTACTTTACCCTTGAAATAGACCACATCCCCTTCCACATAGGCCTTGAAAGTGATCATATCTCCGGTTACCTTGAAATCCTGGGTTTCCATCTTATAATACTCGCTGTAAACGATCTCGGCTTTGTATTTGCCGTCCACCTTCTTGATCACAAGGTCTCCCGTACTGTACTCATAGGGTGCATCCGGGGCATTGAAATGCCAGGTCCCAACGGGGTCCACCTTTTTTCCTTCTCCGAATGCCATTCCGCTGCTCAGGATGATGGCAAAAGCAGCCACAAAAACTTTTAACATTGTTTTTTTCATTTTGATAAAATTTAGAATTAGTGAATAATAAAATTTAAGATATGTTCATTTAATATCGGATCGTCATGGCTCTGACACCCTCTTTATCCAGAGGATTCACATAAAGAAGCGCTCCTTTTTCCCCGTTCAGGAAGCGGAACACAAAACCTTTCCCTTCCGGCACCAGCTTGATGTCCACGGCATCACTTGTGGTAATGCCGGGGATATAAAAGACCGAAGGTTCTGCGACCTTCTTCTTTTCCTGCCAGGAAACAGAAAATTCTTTTTTGTCCGTGTCAAAAGTATAGTTTTTAAGTTCCCCTGATATCGCGCGGGGATAAGGATGTTTCAGCACCTTGAAAAAAGGATAATCTGCAATATCTCCGTAATAGGCCCAGAAAGTTTCTCCGGCACCCATGCGGATAAAAGCCCGGACAATGAGTCTGGCATGATCGGCAAAAACGGGCTTTTTGGAATGATAGGCTCCCCATTCACCCACCAGCACCGGCAGATCAAGCCGTTCAGCTGTTTTTTCCACCTGTCCGAAAAGGAAAGATACCCGCGCCTCACTGGCCTGGTCGTAGGCACGTGTATCTACCAACAGATCATATCCATGGGGGGCATAAGCCACTTTGGTGTCTTTCTCCCCGTTCTTCCCGGTTGCCGGGATCACCAGCTGTGAAGGAACCCCCGGATTACAGAAATAGTTGTGTTCCAGGAAAAGGATGTGGTTGGTATCCACCTCCCGGATCGCTTTTCCCACGCGTGAATACATATCGTTCAGCGCACCTTCTTCAAATGTCTTTGTCAGTGGCAACACGGAAAAGAGGACCTGACGATAAACGGCGGTGTCTTTCAGTGTTTCAAATACCTGCATTTTCCCCTCTTGTGTGCTCCACATTTTCATCAGCTCCTCGCCGGAGAGCACTTTTCCCGTAGTGGTGGCCAGCCATGTCCCGTAAGCTTGTACCATCGCCTGCATATAAGCGGTAGCCTGTGATCCCGGAAAAGGTTCGTTCATGAGGTCATACCCGATCACCGCCGTCTCCCCGGCATACCGTTGAGCGATCTTCTTCCAGAGAGCAGCATAATGATCCTGCAAACCCTTGCCGTCGGGAGCGGGACTGTTTTTCCAGAAATTGTCAAAAGCCGTCTGAATGGCCGGGCTCAGCAGGTAAGCATCGCTCCAGAGATCTCCCTTTCTGTGAGGTTTCCCTTCGGTCAGGGTCGCCCAGCGGGGCGCTCCGTCGGAAAATTCCACACCGTACAGGTCCTGATGCATGTCCAGCACTACATAGATACCATACTTTTTAGCCCAGGCGATATTGCGGTCAATGCAGCGGAACATGTCCTCATTATACTTACCCGGCTCCGGTTCCAGCCCGTCCCAAAGGATACCCAGGCGGACCACGTTGAATCCCCAGCGGTTCAGGTTGCGGTACACATCTTCCCCGATATCACAGGTATAAGCGGTAGAGGCGCTTTTATTGATAACATTGATGCCGTGCAGGGTCAGCTGCCGCCCCGCAGAATCAATGAACATCCTTCCCCGTACGGTAACAAAAGAAGAGACAGCCGGTTTCTCCTGCCGGGCAACATTTTTTTCTCCGGAATTACATGCACTTAAAAGTATTCCTGTTAACAGTGTTAATATGATATATTTTTTCATCTCTCAGATCTTTTTGCATGGGATCCCCTCTCTCATTCACAGGATCCCGTTAATGATAAATATGTTTGTGTTCTCCTTTACCTGGCTTCGAGGGTCATCAGGAAAGCGTGTGTAGGATACTGCGAAATTTCTTCCACATCACTGCTGGAGAGGAAGAGGATCACACGCATCTTATCCTTGCTTAACTCTTTCACAATGACCGTCCTGGTATAATCCCGGAGCACAAAGAACTCCGGTTCGGAAGTCTGTATCACCGTTACATCACTGAACGTAACATCATAGACCGAGTCCGTTTTTTCCATGGCACAACGCAATGTGATCGTGGTATCCTCCGCGAAGGTGAAAGTGGCATGCTCATCCGGAGTGAACTTTGTCAGCCATATGCCATAGGGGGTGGTCTTTATCACATCCAGGTTGTTGTGGGTAGCATACCAGTAACCTGTCATCCCGCCACCGTTCACCACACGATGGCCGTAGGATCCGTTGTAATAAAAGATGAATTCATCATCATATTCTTCTCCCAGTCCGATATCCTCCAGCACATTGTTATAGAAAGGCAGGTAGACATTTCCCAGATCAGCCGTAATAGGTGAAAAGATCGCATCTCCTGAAGTAATGGTGCGACTGATTCCCCAGCTTTTACCGTCCGGATCGTCAGGACCTCCTGTAAGCAGATCGTAAGGTGAAGAGGGAGCAATGGGAACGACCTTGGTCTGTGAATCTACTCCTCCTTTGCCGGTGACCACCAATGTCACGGTATAATCCCCCGCTTTTTCGTATATATGGATGGGGTTGGGCTCCGTACTGGTCTGGCCGTCCCCGAAGCCCCATTGGTATGTATCGGCATGAATGGCCTTACTGTGAAAGATCGCCGTATCGCTTTTCACTTCAAAATAGAAATCCACCAATGGCGCTTCATTTTTTTCACAAGACTGTATGATCAGAAAAAAGATCCCTGTGGCCACTGCCAAGATGATATGAATACTTTTCCTTTTCATTTCTTAATATTTTTATTGGATAAATCTTTATTTGTCCCCCGTCACATCCCACCATACCGGCGTGGAAATTTCATTCGGGCCTTGTCTTTCGATCGCTTCCATCACATTGTCGTAATTGATCCCCACCTCTTTTTTGGGGTATTTGAACCGTTTGGGCAGATAACCGTTGGTCACACCGGGCTCCAGCCATGAAGCCGTTCTCCGGGGGATCACCGGATAACCGGTGCGCCGGATACTGGTGTAGGCCTGGATAAAATTCGTGGCAAAGGAGAGCCATTTCTGGGTAGCTATCTGGCGCAACATGTTCGCCTCATCGCCGAACAAAGTGGCTTCCAATTCATTATTGATGAACCTGTCGATCGCTGTGTCCGGGATGGCCCACTGTTCCATGGCCAGCCGGATACCCTGCTGATAATAATCATTGGCATCTCCATTATCCAGATGGATGACGGCTGCCTCAGCACGCAGGAACTTCACCTCCGGGGCGGTCAGGAAATATACCGGCATGTCTCTGGCATAAAGCGCCGGGGCAGGATCGGAAATACTGTCCCAGTATACTTTTGAGAACGCCAGGTCCGTAAGGCCGTTCAATACCCCCCGGTACTCCCCGAAAGGAGTGGGTTCGACCCATGCCTGCAAACGCGGATCGTCCGTACTTTTAAGCCAGTCGACCAGCTTCTTGCTCATTTTCCAGGGGGTCAGGTTATAGATCCAGTCCCAGTTATTGTACAGGTCAGGGTTATCGAGCCGTTCGATCTGCGCGTTCTGATCATTTTCCTCGATCAGCTCCTCTGCCAGACATTCTTTTATGACATTGGCTGCATAGTCCGGATCGGCAAAACGGGCCCGCATGGCCAGCCTGAGACGGAAAGAGTTGGCAAAACGCACCCACGCCTCCAGGTCGTTGTCATATAAAGGATCAAACCCCGGAAAAGCCTGTGCAGGATCTCCGCTCTTAAGGACCTCAATGCTGTTTTTCAGACGCGTCATCATGTCTTCATAGATCATTTTCTGGGGATCATATTTGGGGTTCAGGACCCCTTCACGTCCCCACCCTCCTTCGGTATAGGGAATATCTCCGTAGAGATCGGTGAGACGGGCATAGTTAACAACAGAGACCACCTGTGCCAGCGCATTCCGCAAAGGGTTCTCTTCATCGCCACCCTCCTGCGTAAGACGGATCACCTCGTTGGAAAGTTTCAGGGGACCGGTATAACTCATACTGAACACATCAAAATAATCCTCTGTGAAGAGATTGTCCTTATAAGTATCGTGCGGACGGGCCGTATTGTTCGGGACCACATAAAAATGACTGTACTGTGAACCGAAATGCAGCATCAGTTTCCACTGGGTCCGTGCATCCAGAAAAGTTTTTTTCACAGCATTGGAAAAAA
This sequence comes from Bacteroidales bacterium, assembly GCA_027028505.1. Taxonomy (GTDB): domain Bacteria; phylum Bacteroidota; class Bacteroidia; order Bacteroidales; family VadinHA17; genus DRPN01. Next base: position 1,386 of record JALVJE010000259.1, on the reverse strand, counting down.
GATACTCACTGTCCATGGTGGTCAGCGCATTGGGATTCTTGTTCATATCCTTGAAATCCGAATAACACCCGCTCAGCAACAGGGATATCAGAATAACCGGGAGGATCTTTTTAATTCTTTTCATCGGTATAATTTTTATTTTTTCGTTTCCTGCAGGTTTGGTATTCATATTAAAATCCGATCCTGATATTAAATGCTATACTTCTGGTGGTAGGCAGGGCATGGTTCTCAAAACCGTTCCCCACATTGCCCGGGTTGTAGCCCGATTCCGGGTCTGCCTGGCGGGAAGCCCTGTAGAAAAAGAACAGGTTCCGTCCCGAGAGGGAAAGGTTCACAGATGCCATGGGGGTCTTTTTCAGGAGCTTCTGCGGGAAATCGAATCCCAGCACCATCTCGCGCATGCGAACATTGGTGGCATCCACGATCCACTCTTCGGCAATGTCCTGCGCATAGATATTGTACCATCTCCAGATCGGCTGGATGGGTATATCGTTCGGCTGGCCATTCTTTTCCAGCACTCCTTTTTCGTAATAACCGTCAGGCTCTACCCCTTCCAAAGGGGTCTGGTACATGGTGCTCTCATCATGGGTGGCATACCACTCCGCACGTCCTTCCAGGGTCTCCACCGTATTTCCGAAAAGGCTTTTGATCGCTTTGCCCCAGGAGAAGAATTCACCTCCTTTCTGTATATCCACCAGGAAGCTTAACCAGAGGCCCTTATAGCTCATCTTTCCCGAAAATCCCGCCAGGAAATCCGGATTGATATTTCCCAGATTGGTATACTCGCCTTTCTGGGCATACCCCTGGTCGTTGATCAGTTTCCTGCCGAATTTGTCTTTTTTATAAGCATATCCGTAAATATCCCCGTATTCTTCTCCGGGCCTTGCCTGGATGGAGGCCGACCAGAGATGGGCCAGTTCCAGCTTGTCCAGGCTCGGGTGCAACGACTGTACTATGGAAGTGCTGTGTGAAAGATTAAAGGAGAGATGGAGGTCGAACCCGCTTTCCGTATGTACCGGGGTACCCCCGATCCGGAACTCGTATCCCTGGCTTTTGATGCTTCCGGCATTGAACCGCTTGCTCGTAAAACCGGTCGAATGGGACAAGGGTACCGACATGATCTGGTTCTTGGAAACGTTCTGATAATAGGTGAAATTGGCCTCTATACGCCGGTTGAAGAACATCAGATCGGTACCGGCTTCCCACGAATTGGTGATCTCCGGCTTGAAGTCAAAAAATGCCAACTGGTCGCTCAGATTGCCCAGGGGATAAGGGAATTTGGTCTGCTCCACATAATAATACTGATAGGTCTGGTACGGCCCCGTGTCATTCCCCACCCTGGCAAAAGAGCCTCTGAGCTTGCCAAAAGAAAACCAGTAATTCTTC
>JALVJE010000258.1 GCA_027028505.1 Bacteroidales bacterium | reverse complement strand
GCGGTAGACCGGAAATATGCCGGGTACATCGTCATCTCCGACACCCTGAAGGAAGATGCCGTGGCGGCCATAGAAGAATTGCATAAAAAAGGCGTGAGGGTGGTGATGCTCACCGGCGACAATGAACATGCAGCGCGTGTGGTGGCCCGCGATCTGGGCATCCGGGAATATTATGCCGGTTTGCTGCCGGAGAACAAGGTGGAACACATTGAGAAGCTCCTGCATCCTGAAGGCAAAGTGGCTTTCGTGGGCGACGGTATCAACGATGCGCCGGTGCTGGCCCGTGCCGACGTGGGCATCGCCATGGGCGCCCTCGGCTCGGACGCCGCCATCGAGTCGGCCGACGTGGTGCTGATGACCGACTCACCGGCCAAGGTGGTGGAAGCTATGGAGGTGGCCCGCCGCACCCGCCGTATCGTCTGGCAGAACATCCTCTTTGCCCTGGGGGTGAAGGGCGTCTTCATCGTCCTGGGCATCCTGGGCGTGGCTAACATGTGGGAGGCTGTCTTCGGGGATATGGGCGTGGCGCTTATCGCCATACTCAATGCAACGAGGGTGATGAAGTGATGGGAGAAGCTTGATGCTCGATGCTCGAAGCGCGAAAGTTGAAGAAGTGCTGGTTGCTGGGTGCTGGTTGCATGGTGCAGGGGTGCTGGGTGGAAATGTTTGAATGCTTGAATGTTTCCCGCCCGGCCGAGGCCGTTCGGACGGGGAATGCTTGAAAATACTCTGAACCCGATACTCACAACGCGATACTAATAATTCCAACTTTTAACTTTAGGCACTTCTCACTTTTAACTAAAAAAAATAGGTATTTAAATACCTATTAAAATATCTATTTAAATATCTAATTAAATAGGTATTTTTCGGAATGCTTCCATTACTGGTTCCGCAGGCGGAGAGCGTTGGCGATCACCGATACTGAGCTGAAGCTCATGGCGGCGGCTGCGATGACCGGGCTGAGCAGCAGTCCGAAGACGGGATAAAGGATCCCGGCAGCTATGGGCACACCCAGCGAGTTGTACACAAAGGCAAAGAAGAGGTTCTGCTTAATATTCCTCATCACCTTGTGGCTCAGGTCACGGGCCCGGACGATACCGTTCAGGTCGCCTTTGACGAGGGTCACCCCGGCGCTCTGCATGGCGATGTCGGTGCCTGTACCCATGGCGATGCCCACGTTGGCCTGCATGAGGGCGGGCGCATCGTTGATACCGTCGCCGGCCATGGCCACCTTGTGACCCTGCTCCTGCAGCTCTTTCACCTTGTTGTACTTGTCTTCCGGGAGGCAGTCGGCTTCGAATCCATCCAGTCCCAGCTCTTCCGCAACAGCTTTGGCTGTGAACCTGTTGTCGCCGGTGAGCATATGCACGTGGACGCCCTTTTTCTGCAGGTCTTTGACGGCTTTGGCCGAGGTCTCCTTGATGGCATCCGCCACACTGACAATGCCTGCCACTTCCCGGTCAATGACCAGGTACATGACTGTCTGGCCGGTGGACTGCCATTCTTCGGCGATCTTTTCGTCCTCTTCCGGGAGAGAAGCGAAAAAATCCTCCACCAGGCGCCGGTTACCCAGGCCTGTCTGTTGTCCATTATATACTGCGCGCACACCTTTGCCGGTCACCGACTCAAAGTCCGATACCTTGAAGAGCCGCACCCCTTTCTCTTTGGCCCCGGCCACGATGGCGTCGGCAATGGGATGTTCACTGCCGGCATCCAGGGAAGCGGCATATGCCAGGATCTCCTCATCGCTTTTTCCCCCGAAGGACCTGTACCCTTTGAGACTGGGCTTTCCTTCGGTAAGCGTTCCGGTCTTGTCCACGATGAGGATATCCACTTTATTCATCTCTTCGATGGCTGCAGCATCCTTCACCAGCACGCCCGACTGTGCCATACGGCCTGTACCCACCATGATCGACATGGGAGTGGCCAGTCCCAGGGCGCAGGGGCACGCGATGATCAGTACCGAGACGGCATTGACGAAGGCAAAGACCACGGCCGGTTCCGGACCCCGGAAATACCATACCCCGAAGGTGATCAGGGAGATGGAAATGACGATCTGCACAAAATATTTTGCGACCACATCGGCCATCTTTTGTATGGGCGCCCGTGAGCGGCTGGCCTCGTTAACCATCTCAATGATCCGGGCCAGCAGGGTGTCGGATCCCACTTTTTCGGCCCGCATCTCAAAGACCGTCTTTCCGTTGATGGTGCCGGCGGTTACCTTGTCTCCAGTCTCTTTTTCGGCAGGGACAGGCTCACCGGTGATCATGCTCTCGTCCACCACGGCCGTGCCGGCGGTCAGTGAACCGTCCACGGGGATCTTCTCTCCGGGTTTTACCACCAGGATATCCCCGACTTTTATCTCTTC
>JALVJE010000257.1 GCA_027028505.1 Bacteroidales bacterium | reverse complement strand
GAATATATATTTTATTTATTTTTAACTGCTTAAAATGATCCGGTTCCCGAACTACATCATTTTCAATATTTACTTTACTATCTAATTTTTTTAATTTATTATTTATAATAATGGTTGAAATAAAGTTAAATGACGAAAAAAAGGCGGAAATGGTACGGTTTTATGAGGAAGAGCTTGATAAGACCGTTATTCGCCTGAGGCACATTACAGAGATGCTGCAAACGCTGAACCCCGGTTCGGAGCATCTGAAACTGAAAGAACTGGAAGGAGTACGTGCTGTTACGGAAGCCACAGCTCCCGGGAAATCTCCTGCCAGGAAAAAGAGCACGCGCAAGAGAAAACCGGGACCGAAAGGAACATGGACCAATTACATCATGAAAAGACTGCGTCAGGTGCAGCGTCCCATCACTTATGATGATCTGATCCATGATGCCATGCTCAATTTCAACAAACCCCCCGAGGATCTCGAAAAAGTGCGTCAGGCTGTGATGAACAGTGCCTTCCGGCTCCGCAAAAAACAGGGAAAAGTGCTTACGTACCGCAAGCCCGGCTCCAAGGAGAAATACATCGGCCTTAAGAAATGGTTTGATGCCGACGGGAACCTCCTGAACGAGTACAAAAAGAAGATCCTGGACTAAGTCCCGGAATCCCATATTGATAAAAAAGACCTTTAAAATATGTAAAACAGCAGTGTTCTGCACTGCTGTTTCTTTTTTTGTATTTTTGGAAGAATTTTAAGCTTCCAGCAGATCATCGTTATGTCGAAAATATTCAGTTTTCTGAAAAAGTCGTATCCTTTCAATGCCGATCTGAAGCAGAATACCATTCTGATCTTTGTGATCAGCCTGGTGCTGTTCCTGCTGCTGTTCCTGCTGCAGCCTTTTGATATTGTTTCACTGACACGGAAAGAGAAATATCTTTTGCTGGGAGGAGTGATCGTTGTGACCTTCCTGGCTCTCAGCATCAATCTGTTGCTGGTTCCGGCCCTATTGGCCCAGCGGGGCGTGTTCAAAAAGTGGAATGTCCTGAAAGAGATCCTCTGGAATATCTGGATCATGTTCACGATCATTGCCGGGTATTATATTTACTTTGGCCTGATCGGGAGTTTTGCTTTCGATTATATCGTATTTCTGAAGATCCTGTTCATCAGTGCCATCCCTGTGAGTATTCTTATTCCGTATAATCGCAACCGGTTGTTACGTTCACATCTGCAGTCGGCGATCGATCTGAACCGCTATCTGGAGAAAAAAGCACATTCTCTGCAGGAGATCGTGCATCTGCGTTCCGAGTATGAGAAAGACGATCTTTCCGTGGAGGTGGGCTCCCTGTTGTTTATCCGTTCGGCCGGGAATTATATCGAGGTGTTCTGGCAGGGCGACCAGACCACCCATTCACGCATGGTGAGATGTACGATGAAGAATGCCCAGGAGGCCTTCAAGGATTTTCCGTACATTTTCATGTGTCACCGTTCCTATATTGTGAATGTCAAGCAGGTGAGGAAGGTGGAGGGGAATTCCCAGGGATATGTTCTGTATGTAGGCAATGATCTGCAAGAGGTGATGGTTTCCCGGAACTATATCTCCCGTTTCAAGGAGCTCTTTTTCGAAAGATAGTTCCTGACAGCCCGGCAGTGGTCCGGATCCTTATACAATGCTTGTGTTTTGTCACTGCATGGATGCATTTCATCCCTGCCGGATGCTGTTTGTCACTTTCCGTTTACCGTTGTACCTAAAGTTTTTCATTCTTTTCTTCCTCCTCTACATTTGTCAACCAAACAATTTAAAAGGAAAAATAATATGAAAACTTTGAAGATCGGGGACATGGAGGTCCGCCTTCCTGTGATCCAGGGAGGGATGGGAATAGCAGTATCATTATCGGGTCTGGCTTCGGCCGTGGCCGATGAAGGCGGTATCGGCGTCATCTCTTCGGCGGGTATCGGCATGCTGATGCCCGGTTTTTCCAAGGATCTCCAGGAAGCCAACAAAACGGCCCTGCGCCAGGAGATACGCAAAGCCCGGAGCAGGACTTCCGGCTATATAGGTGTCAACATCATGATGGCGCTCACCGATTATGAAGACCACATGGTGATCGCTGTGGAAGAGGGTGTGGACGTGATCATCTCGGGGGCGGGTCTGCCGCTCAGGATCCCGAAGATCCTGCTGGAGGATAAAGCCGCTGCCAACCGCACCAAATTCCTGCCCATCGTATCCTCGGCCAAGGCTGCTTCTCTGATCTTCCGTTACTGGTCTTCGCATTACGGTGTGATCCCGGACGGTGTGGTGGTGGAAGGTCCTGCTGCCGGCGGACATCTCGGTTTCAAAAAGCAAGACCTGACGGATCCCCGCCATGGTCTGGATACCGTGGTCCCCGAAGTGGTGGAGGCCCTGGCCCCTTATGC
>JALVJE010000256.1 GCA_027028505.1 Bacteroidales bacterium | reverse complement strand
CCCAGATTACGCATTAGGAAGCTAAAAAATAGCTGAACTAATGCGTTAGCTGGGGTTAACCCCGATTTAGGAGTTCACGGTTTTGGTGAATAACCAAAACCGATGAAATCCTTGATCGATCAGCAATGAAAAGCGCTTGCGATTTTCTATTGCTGATTTTGGGTTTATCATATCGTTGCAGCAGGTACTGATATTGTGTCTCACGGTCTTTTTCTTTGCGCAGGGGCACGATCTCACAATCCATCAGTCGCTCCAGCGTGCCGCTGATGGCGTGGCGGTCGAGTTGGTCGTGGTAACGCTGGTTGTAGTAAGAAAGGAGATCGTCGTAAGTAGCCTTGGGCAGGTCGGGCCGCCGGTCTTCGCGCTGTTCGGGATCGTAGTGCATGAGGCGGTAGGCCTGACGGAAGAGGTCCTTCATCTCCGAGGGGGTGGTGACCAGTTGCGAGAGGATGCCCAGGCTGCCTTCGGCCGCCTCGTAGAGCATGATGTTGGGTTCTTCTTCGCGACCCATGATCCATACTCCCACCTCGTTCTCTTCCACCTCGAACTTCTGCTCTATGGCCCTTTTCAGGGCATAGGCCAGCGATACCACCTGGTCGTTATCAAGACCGAGGTCTTTCACCGGCTGGATATAAAGGGTGTCGGCCGTGTCGCGGGCAAAGAGCTTCACCTCGCGGGCATGTTCGGCGATCTCCTCGTGGCTCAGGTCGCGCTGCCGCAGCCATTTGCCGTTGCGGTTGTCGATGAGAAACCCTTCGGCATCGCGCGAGCGCCGCCATCTCTTGTTCACCTGTATCAACTGTGTGCTCTGGTAATAGATCAGGTGCAGCAGCGGCTGTCCCCCCTCACGGATGTCTGCCTGCAGGGAGGCTGCCACACCCTTGGGGTAGGTAAAAAACTGTTCGATCTCGAAGCCCATCCGGCTGCGCTCCTCCTCTTCGCTGGAGATACGCTCCTGGGGCAGGGCCTCCGTCTCTGTGATCTCCAGCAGATTGGACCACACCTCTGCATGTTTCAGGTCTTTCAGGGGTGTACTGGTAATGGGATCATTGTTGTACTGGTCCACCTCCTTGTCCAGGAAAGCATATCCCGTATCGTGCGAGATCTTGATCTTCCGCATCTTCAGTGTGGCATCCGAGAGCAGGATACGGTTGATGCGAAACTTGTTGCCTTTGTGGTAGATCAGGTTGTTGGGTCCGAACTCGCTGAGGGCGATGAAACGCGACCGCGAAATATATTCGCCCTCGTTCTGATGTTTATACCCCACGAACACCCGCACCGGCAGGCGGGTAAAGTTGTATCCCGGCAGGAACCCTTCGGAGGCCAGGTAGCGGAAGACGTAGAACTCCGACTCGTTGCCGTACTGTTTGTTCGACTCATTGAGCAGGAGGGCCCGCTGGGTCATGCCTATGCCATGCTGCCGGTTGGCTTCGCGCCAGGTGCGGCTGCCGTGCTTGACCGTCGGGTCATCAAGGGTATGACGGGCTTTCTGGATGATCTCCAGCGCCGTCTTGTAGAGGATCCTCCAGCGGTCAAAGGCTTTGTCGAAACGTGCTATGAATCCCCTCTCCTGCGTCTCCAGCCACATCTCCGAGTACCAGGGAGCCGTTTTTATCTCCGGGATCCCTTCCTCCAGCAACGTTTTGAACCCCGTGACCCATTCCTTTCCGAAAGAGAGCAGGCTGTCCACCATCCGGGTCCGTATCTCTTCGCGGACAGGGAGGATAGCTGTATTGTTCAGATCCAGCACCTCTTTCACCGAGAACCTCAGTTGCGGGATCTCCAGCTGCATCAGCAGGTATGCGTTGAAATGGGTAAGGATCAGCTCTTCGTTGAGCAGGTCGATGCGGGGCGGCACCACAGCCCCCGCAACCATCTTGCGGGGATGCCTGAAATAATACCGGTCGTGCGGCGAGAAGTTGGAGCAATAGTTGAAGATCACGGCAGCCTGTCCCGAACGTCCGGCACGGCCGCTGCGCTGCACATAATTGGCAGGGGTGGGCGGCACGTTGCGCATGTGCACAATGTTGAGGTCGGCAATGTCGATGCCCAGCTCCATGGTGGGCGAACAGAAAAGGGCCGAGAGGGAGCCCTCCCGGAAAGCTTTCTCCCGCGCTATGCGGTCTTCGTTGCTGAGCTGGCCCGTATGCTCCCGCGCGACGAACTGCCGCCCAAAAGCGGAGAAATCGATCTGGTAAAATTTCCTGAAAAAAGTGTTGGGCTCGGGGCGGTGTGTTTTGTAGGAGGCGATACGAACCTCATCCGGCAGTACCGTTTTGCCGTCGCCCAGGCGCCATACGATGTTATCCACCCGCAGCCGGTAACCTCTCACGATACCTTTTGATCCCCGCACATCTTCGGCGGTAAGCAGGTTGGCCTTCTTCAGCACCTCACAGACCCGCTCCACATACACAGTATGATCCTCCCCTTTCAGGGGCTCCAGATCGTGATCCCGGAAAAGACGTTTAAAGTATTTTCCCATGTACGAGTTGGGCCCCAGGCTGGAGGTATAGACATATCTGCCTGTCTCACCGGCAGTACGGGCCGTCAGATATACCGGCACCTCGATCTTCTCGTTCTTGTCAAGCGACCACAGCAGGTTGGGATCCAGCTTGGTCTTGATGAAGCTCTCCGTCTCCTCCCGCCGGGTGGTGAGCAGGGGATGATCCAGGGCATAAGCGGTACGGAAATAGTTCAGCACCTGCACCAGGATCCGCTTTCTTTCTTCCGGGGTCAGCCTCTCGAACAGGGGAAGATCCCTGAAGAAATCATCCCGTTCGCAGAAGGCATCCAGCCGGTCATACTCCACCTGCAGAAGGGCCGTCTGCTCCAGGTTCGGCATATTGAAGCGCCAGCCTCTCTTCAGGTCGTAAAAGATACGGATGAGGAGGTAGGCTTTCAGCGCCCTCATATTCTCCGGGTCTGGCCATTCATCGTTGGGGTTCTGCGCATACTCCGATTCTTTCAGGTTCAGGTAATGCTGCAACCGCTCTTCCAGGGAGGTCACCTTCAGACTGTTTCCCTCTGCCTCTTTCAGCGCATGATACAGGGCCGAACGGAGACGGCCCGTGGTGATAAAGTCATTGAAATGGCCGGCCTGCAGGGAGGCATCCTGCCGGTTGTCGGTAAAGCTCAGCAGCTTGCGGTTGGACTCTTTCTCCCGCTGCCGGAAAAGCTCGCTGATCACCGAGAAAGCCGTAATGGTGGTGGCGGTACTGCGGCCCTCGTTGCCCAGGCGCATCAGCTTGGTGTTCTCGGAGGTACGCATGTCATAGATGATCCCGGCCGTGGGATCGAACAGCAGCCTATCCGGCATGAACCATCCCCACTGATCATAGACAGGCTCTGAAGAGAAATTCCCCTGATGATCGAAATAAAGCTTCCGGGGCAGACGATGGAGAAAATAATTGTCCACGACGATCCTGCCGTTTTTCTCTTTCCACCAAGAGTGCGGCAGGTCGGTGATATCCTCCTCGTTCCACAGCTCTTCCTCCCCCTCTTCCGGGAGGATCAGATAGCCATCCGGAAAATCTTCTTCCGTAAGCTTTCGGGGGGCCCTGCCCAGCTCCTTGTCTCCTTTCAGATCAGCTTTGGTCACCGGCAGGGGCAGATCATCCGGGTCGCGGGGCTCCAGGCGTCCCTCTTCAAAGTTCTTCCTCACACAGATAAACTCGTATCCCGACTGGCGGCTGAAGAGCAGCGGATAGATGAATTTCTCCTCGCCCGACTGTTTGTCCTTGTGGTATCTCCCCGTCTCTATGGAAATGGTTCTTTTGTCCCGCGACTCCAGCGTGACATATACCGTGCTGGTCTGCGAAATGAACTGGTGCATCTTGTATGGCAGGTATGAACGGTGGCTCCGGCTTCTGCCCGCCTCTACACTCAACCTTTCGGCCCAGTCGAGGAGGCTCTGCAGGGCTCTCCGGCAAACCTCTTCATCCATATCTGCATCGTCTGCGAGTCGTTTTACGATCTCCGAGAAGGTGAGCGGATCTCCCCTTTCGGGGTTTCCGTCCTCACCTTTTTTGAGGGCGATGCGGTTTTCCAGCCACCCGGCCAGGGGATGTCGCACGAACTCCTCCGCCGGCGCCTCATAATTGGGCGGGTTGCGGAGCGCTTCCTGCAGGGCTGCCCGGTCCGGCATCTCACCGGTTTGCGTAATATTCTCCAGGTATTCTCCGATGATATTCTCCTGCGGGAAAGGTTCCCCGAAGATGGTGGCAGCCACACCGGCCACCGCTTCTTTTTTATCTGTGGCATCCCCTCCCGAGACCATAGTGGCGGAGGTACCGATACATACAAGTTTGTTTGCAGCCAGCGTCTTTATACGGCGTATCAGCAGCGACACGTCGGAGCCCTGTCTCCCGCGATAGGTATGCAGCTCGTCAAAAACGAGGTATTTCAGGTGCTGTCGGAATGACTCCCGCATCCAGGCCTCCCGGTGGCGCGTCATGATGAGCTCCAGCATCATGTAGTTGGTCAGGATGATATCAGGAGGATCGAACCGCATGGCCTCGCGCTCCTCCTCGCCCTCCTGGCCCGTGTATTTACGGTAGGTCACGGGGAAATGCCTGCCGGTAAGCTTTCTGAGTTGGAACAACAGATCATCGAGGGTGACATCCTTATTCTCTTCCGCTTTCGGATTGTATGCTTCTCTCTCCTCCGCAGGCACAAACTGTAGCAGGTAGTTCAGCTCATATTTTTTGATCTCCTCCTCCTGCGAGTTGATGAGGGCGTTCATCGGATATACCAGGACAGCCTTGATCCCCTTCTCTTTTTTCTCTCCCAGCCGGAAGATATGATCGAAGATCGTGGCCAGGAAGATCAGCAACTTCCCGGAGCCTGTTCCCGAGGTAACCACAAAACTTTCGCCGGCGATCCCCTTCCGGATCCCCATAACCTGGTGGCGGTACAGCCGGAAGCCTCCGAACACCGGCAACAGTCCGGGATGTATCAGGCCCTCGTCGCGGAGCTCCTCGAGACTCTCCCCCCGCTGATAGGAGGGATTGAACTGCATAATAGGTTCGGGGATGAAGCTCTCCTCGTCAAACTTTTGCTCCACATAGTCCCGGATCCGCCGGTCCCTGATCCTGATAAAGGACTTCAGATATTCCCGGTAACCGGAGATGACCTGCTCATGGAGTTCGAAAGCATTCATGGTAAAGCTTCCTTTGGTTTTGGTATCCGAAAAGTATGAATTTTTTCATAATTCTGTGCCTGCCATGTAACATACCTTTTAAGCTTTTCTTTTTCTCCGGAGATAATGTGTTTTATCAACCTCCTCACTTTCTAAGGCAGAAGTAATAATAAGGCATCCGCCCACGCCTGCAGCTATAGCAGACGAGGAAAGGCAAAAGGGGGAAGGATGGAATAATGGAATAATGGAATGTTGGAAAGGTATGGAATGAATATCGAATACCGAATACTGATTTTTGATTTCTGATTCTTCAATCTTTCCCCGTCCGAATGGCCTTGGCCGGGCAGGCAAGCTCAGGAACCACCTTTGGCGGCCGATGGTAAACCGGGATCACTCAGGGACCGGGAACTACGGCGGACGAAGGATGATGCGATAACAACTCCACACTCCACATTCCAAACTCCAAACTTCTAAAAACCAGCGGGGTTGAAGAATACAAAGAATCGATAAGGGAATTAATCTTCTGAAATTGACATTACCTACGAAATATTACAAATCAACTTGATAATTACCTACGATATATTACAAATTATTCGTATATTTACCTACGAAATACAGCAATTAAAATTATAATAAATATGATAATCCGGCGTCATGCATCTGAAATACTGGAGAAATGGAAGAATAACCCGGACAGGAAACCTTTGCTGATCAGGGGAGCCCGGCAGGTTGGCAAAACCACGCTGGTAAGGGATTTTGCAAAAACATTTTCCTCTTATATTGAACTGAACCTGGAACGCCAGACCGACAGAAAGCTGTTTGATAACGATAATATCAATAACATAATTTCTGCAGCATGCCTGTTAAAAAACGTCATACCGGATGAAAGATCCACGCTTCTTTTCATAGACGAGATCCAGGAATCCCCCAAAGCTATCGCATTGTTGAGATATTTTTATGAGGACAGACCTGATATTTATGTAATAGCAGCAGGATCTTTGCTCGAGTTTTCCCTGAAAGAAGTTGCAGCTTTTCCGGTGGGGCGGATAGACTATCTCTACCTGCATCCGGTAAATTTTCCCGAATATCTCAATGCTGACGGTCAGGATGCAGCTGCAAGCATTCTGGATACAATACCTGTCGATCCGCATTTTCACGAGATACTGTTAAAGTTATTTCATAATTATGCATTTATCGGGGGTATGCCGGGAATCGTCAGCAAATACCTGAAAACAAAGAATCCGGTATATCTCCGGGAAGAATATGACCAGCTATGGCAATCCTACAAAGATGACATTGAAAAATACGGCAGAAATGAAACTGAAAGAAAGATCATCCGGCATATTATTCAAACAGCACCCTATGAAAAAGACAGAATACGATTTGAAGGCTTTGGCAATTCCAACTACCGGTCCAGAGAGGTGGGAGAAGCAATGCGGGCTTTGGATCTGGCCAGAATAATCCGGCTGATCTATCCGACTACCAGCCTGGCACCTCCTATTATCACAGATTATAAAAAAAGACCCCGGCTTCAATTCCTTGATACAGGCATGTTGAACCAGGTTTTGAACTTACAGGCCGAAATGATCACCCTGGATACATTGGATCATTTTTACCAAGGCAGGATCATTCAGCATCTTATCACACAGGAACTGATATCCGTCCATGAGAACACCGAATTCCATCCTCATTTTTGGGTACGGGAATCCAAAGACAGTAATGCCGAAGTGGATCTTGTATTTCATTACAAAGATAAGATCATCCCGATAGAAGTAAAAGCCGGAAAACAAGGCCGGTTAAGATCCCTGCATCAATTTGTTGACAGGGCCGGTCATCCCTATGCTGTCAGAATATTTTCAGGTAATTACAGCATTGAAAAACACAAAACTCCGGCCGGTACACCTTATCTTTTAATGAATCTCCCCTATTATCTGGGTACCAGGATCCCTCAATACATAGATCATTTTGTCAATAATTATTCTCTTTAAACTCCGTATTGACAACCCGATCAATCCCGATTATAAAATCAGCCTTTATTACTCAACAGACAGGGGAACTTCGTGGAATTAGCTTGAAGCACTCCATAGTTCAGGCATTTCCGAAGTAGGTATTTAAATATCTATTTAATTACCTATTTTAATACCTATTTAAATAGGTATTTCCGGAGGCCGGAGGGAAAGGCCTCACGCAATGACGCAAAGAAGCGCTATGAACGCAAAGAAGAGCGGTTGGTGGTTGGTAGTTAGTGGTTCATCATTCATCGTTCCCCGGCAAGCCGGGACCTCAGGTATCTCTCCAGCCTCCTTCTTCAACCCCTCCCCGTCCGAACGGATAACTCCCTGTCTGCCGCCAGGCAGGCGTCCATCCCCGTCCGAATGGACATTCGTCCGGGCGGACGGGCGGGCCTTGCTTCGCCGAAACGGCTACGCGCAGCGCCGTCGGCTAGCCTATGGCGGCCGATGGAAGGCGCAGCGGGGTTGTGGGCATAGTTGGATGCTTCTGATCCGCAGGCGTAACTGCGGCTACTGTCTTAGACCCCTCCCTTGCTTCGCCGAAGCGGCTACGCAAAGGCGAGGCGGGGTCTCATAGCTCATATCTCATCTCTCATCGCTGACTTTTCGACCCTTCGACCCTTCGACATTCCCCGGTAAACCGGGACCTCCGCTTCGCTCCGGCATCGATCATCGTTCTTATAGTGATTCCTGAGAAAATTACTATTATTGCAACAGCATCCTACCAAAAAAAATTGTTATGAAAGCATTTTTACGTTTCCGAATGGCAATAGCCGTTTTCACCCTTTTTCTGGCCGTCCCGGCCCTGAAGGCCCAGGATACCCTCCGGTTCCTGAGCATGAATATCTGGCAGGAAGGCACTTCGGTGCCCAACGGCCTGCAGAAGATCCGCGATGTCATCATCGCCGTGGACCCGGATGTGGTGGTCTTTGCCGAGGTACGTAACTACAACAGCGAAGACTGGACCACCAAGATCGTGAATGCGCTGGCAGACGAGGGACACTCGTATTACGGCAAGTTCTATGGCGGGGATGTCTCAGTCATCAGCAAGTTCCCCATTCTCTCCGGGCATGTGGTCATCAGCACCGGTCCCGGCTCTGTGGTGGCCTACCGCCTGCACACGAAGAGTACCGACATCGTCGTGGCGGCGGCCCACCTCGATTACACCTATTATGCCTGTTATCTGCCACGCGGGTACAACGGAGGCGATCCCAACTGGAAGATGATCGACGACGGGACAGGCAATCCCTCGCCCGTCACGGATACCACGGAGATCCTGACGTACGACCTCAAGTCATACCGTGATGAGCAGATCGCCGCTTTCCTGCAGGATGTGCAGAACGATACGGTACCTGTCTTTCTGATGGGGGATTTCAACGCACCTTCGTGGATGGACTGGACCGCCCGCACCGGCTCGATGTTCGACCATCACGGAGTGATCATTCACTGGCCCAACACCTTCGCCCTGGCCGACAGCGGCTTCACGGACGCTTTCCGCGCCTGGTTCCCCGACGAGGTGCGCAACCCCGGCATCACCTGGCCCTCCTTTGCCACGGACAAAGGTTCTACGAGCTGGACACCCAAGGCCGACGAACGCGACCGCATCGACTACATCTTCTTCAAGGGGGAACGGCTGAGCGTCGCCGGGGCAGCCCTGGTGGGACCCCGGGAATCCTATGCCTACAACAAGATCGACACCTCCTACACCTCCCACGAGACCTTCCTGGCCGCCGACCTGCCCTGGCCCTCCGACCACAAGGCGGTCTATGCCGAGATCGTAGTGGACACGACCACGACTTTTTCACCTGTCACCCATGCAGCCATATCTTTCTTCACCGTTTCGCCCAACCCTGCCTCCGGGGAGATCCGCATCCGGCTGGACCGGAGCTACAGGGACCTTGATGTACAGATCTACACCGTAGACGGGAAGAGGGTCTTCGAAAAGTCATACCAGAGCAAAAAGACGGTCACCGTCCCCGTTTCACAATTCCGGGAAGGGATCTACCTGGTAAATATCTGTGCAGAAGGAAAGAGGGGATTGGTGAAGACGATGATAAAAAGGTGAGCCTTTTCGGCCAGAGGAAAAGGCTTCACGCAATGGTGCAAAGGAGCGCTATGAACGCAAAGAAGAGAGGTTCGTGGTTTGTGGTTCGTAGTTCGTGGTTCGTAGTTAATGATTCAGAGCATAAATTTCGCCGGTGTCCGGAACCATAAGGCGCGTGCCGGGCAAAAGGCCGGCGAATAACCGCTCTCCCCACGACTGCAGGCCGGCCGTATCGAGCACCTCTTCGCCATAGTATTTCTCATCCTCCAGGCCGCTGTAGTGGGCCAGCAGGAGGTTGCGTGGACGTACACGCAGGGCAAAATCCAGCAAAGTCAGAAAATAGTTCTTTTTATCGGGGAAATCCTCAAAAAAACCGAGGAGATAGCTGTAGTTGTCATAGCTCTGGAAATTGTGGGGGGCCATGAGACCCTCCGGTGTCAGCGCCTGCAGCCAGGGCTCCAGGTAGCGTTCGTCCTGCGGATGACGGCTCACCGACCAGTGGTTGGTCTTGGGATAAGGGAAACGGTTGTTGGCGTCGGTGAGGAGCCAGTCGACGTCATTGAGGGCCTCGAGGTCTCTTTGCCGGAGCAGGGGCAGCAGCACATCGCCGGTGAAGAGAAGCTGCTGTCCGGCCTGCGGCACGGCTACGCGCAGCATGGCGGCAGCACGCGCATGGGGACCGTGATATACGGGATAAGCCGTTACGGTGATCCCCTCCCCTGCCTCGGGCACCTCCACGGGAACGCCGTAGGGCAGGTCGGTGAAGGCCACCAGGTCGGCCATGTGGGGCATGGTGGCGATGATCTGCTCCTGACAGCCACGGGTGGCATAGACGGGATAACGCCGGTTGCCATGGAAACGGTAGTAGCTCTGGATGATCCAGTCCATGCCGAGGGTATGGTCGAAATGGGGATGGGTGATCAGCAGGGCGTCGGGGATGCGGTTGCCGTGCCGCAGCAGGAAAGGCACGATGCCATGTCCCGCGTCCACCAGCAGGTCCATGACCACCTTGCCGGACTCATCTTTCCGCAAGAGGGAGTAAGAGGCATTGGCGTAGTCGGGTGCTCCCGGCAGCGAGTAGAAGGGGTGCACCTGTGCGATGGGCACCGGCCAGGCATTGCCCCGCCCGTTGATCCGCAGATGGTAGCTCATAGGAATGCTCTTTTGCACTTACCGGCAAAGATAAGATTTCTCCGGCCTGTTCCTATTTGACCGACATCACAAATTTTGCAGCTTTCAGTGTTTTCGACTGGTTGTCATTGGCCAGGTTCCCGGCATCACCGTATAGGAAATAGAGATCCCTGTCCAGGGCTTGCACGGCAGCAGGCCGGTAGCCACCGGAGAAATCGCCGGAGAGCACCGCCCAGTTGTTGCCGTCATAGCGGTAAATGGAAGGATAGATCTTCTGGGCCGACTCAAAAGTGGTGGAGACTATAAAAAGGTTGCCATCCTGGTCCACGGTCAGGGCTTTGGGTTCCATAAACCAGGTGGAACCATCAGGCACCAGACTCTCCACCGTGGTGGTGGAGGTGATCTTAAAGACGCCTCCCGGCCATTCGTTCCAGTTCTGACTGTTGCTGATAAAGTAGATGGAGCTGCTCCCATTGCCACCCAGCCGGATATCCGTCAGGTAGTCGGCGGTCCAGTCGAGGACAGTCTGCCAGGCAGCACCGTCCCAGCGTTTTACGTGCAGCGTCGAGTTGGTGGCACTGTTTTCCGTGAGATAGGACACGTACAGCGATCCTCCGATATTGGTCAGTTGCAGACTGAACACATCCTTGCCGCTGGTCAGGTAACCGTTGTTGTCACCGCCGCAGGTCTGCCAGGCTGAGCCGTTCCATTTCAGCACCTTCAGGTTATAGTCGGGCGCCTCAGTGATAGCAAGGTACGGTTTGTTATCATCCAGGCTCATATCCATAGAGACAGAGGAAGGACTCCCGCCGGCACCCAGGTTTTTCAGGGTCAGGTTCTCCGACCAGTTGTTGTTATCCCAGGCATATACGTACAATGAGTCCTGGTCGAGGGCTGCCACCCACAGCTTATTATCCGCCTGGGTAAAATCCATCTGATCCAGGGAGGTCGAATTGAGGAGGTCGGAAGGATAGGTACCTCCCTTCAGTTCCCAATCAGCGCCGTTAAAACGGTAAACGGCCGGCACACCATGTTGCCCTGTGGCATCTTTTATGACACCGGCCCACACCGAGCCATCGTAAATTTTTTCCCTCACGTAAGCAATGCTTCCCGAGGTGGACGAGACCACATCGTTGATCGGAAATCTTTCATAATTTACCGGGCCGGGACCGTTCTCCGGGGCTACCGGCTCCGAATAGGTATCCACATAGTTCTCATACACTTTCTGCCCGTTCTCATCCATACAAAAATAGAAGAGCCGGTACATCACCTCATATTCCGGGTTATCGCCCGGGTTTTCATCCGTATATTCCAGATAGGCATTGTCATTTTGCGGTTTTTGATAGATCGTATTGAAATCCCCGCTCCCGTTGTTTCTCCTGAGCACAAAAAACTGGAACCCACTGGTATTATTAAAACCTACTCCCTGGGGATTCTCCCAGGATATCTTGACATACCCGTTCTGAACCCTTTCTGCGGTCACATTCATCGGGCCGGGATCGGCTGCCCATCCGTCCCCGTCCGCTTCGACAGGCTCGCTGTCATCATCCACGCTGGAGCCGGCCACGATCCTGTACCGGAAATGTTTTCCGGGAGGCATCTGCCCCTGCGGCAGATCCGAGCCAATGTCATAAACCTGCCCGTTACCGGTTTTCACGGGGCCGATGCCCTGCCAGGTACCCTCCTGCGGGTCCATGCGTTCGATATTGTAATATTCAGCATGATCCACAGGATCCCACGTCAGGAAGACCACCCCCGCATAGGTTCCCTGCGAGGCATGGAAATTGGAAGGTTGCTTCAGATGGATCTCTTTGTCACACGATGAAAGGAAAAGACCGGAAACCAGCAGGCTCCCGATCGCCGTCTTCAGGACCAGATGTTTAAACATGACATTAAATTTATCAAAAAAAAACTCTTCAACTCCTAAACCCCGGTAAACCGGGATTCCTGTCTGCCCTGCCTACCGGCAGGCAGGCGACAGGCAGGAGTTCGACTTGATGATTTCATTTCGGCTTCACCTCATTAAATCATAGTCTCACTAACTTATCATTTTATCAATTCAATGTCTTTAACGTTTTTTCACCTGATCAGTTTCATTTCTTTCAATAAATATCCGGCACCGGCGTATTTATCTATGAGGAAGAGGGCATAGCGTATGTCGAGGGAGATGTTGCGGCACTGGGCCGGGTTGTACATCAGGTCGCTCATCACGCCCTCCCAGGCCCTGTCGAAGTTGACGCCTATAAGGTTGCCTTCGGCGTCGATCACAGGGCTGCCCGAGTTGCCGCCTGTCGTGTGGTTGGTGGCGATGAAGCACACCGGCATGCGTCCTTTCTCGCCGTACGGCCCGAAATCCTTGTTGCGGTACAGCTCTTTCAGCTTCTCCGGCACATGATAGTCGTAGATGGCCGGGTTGTCCTTCTCCATGACCCCCTTGAGGGTGGAGAGATGGAGATAATATACCGCATCGCGGGGTTCATAGCCTTTCACCTGGCCGTAGGTGACCCGCAGCGTGAAGTTGGCATCGGGATAGAGATGTTCCCCTTGGTGATAGGCCAGCTGGCCGGCCATGTAGAGGCGGTCGAGCCGTTTCTTCTTCAGCTCCAGCTGTTGTAGCGGTGTGGAGATCTTTGCCGCAAAAATACCGCTCACCTCATCCGCCAGCATATAAGCCGGGTCCTTTTTCAGCTTTTTCAGGGAGGACGCGGAGAAACCGTCCAGGAACTGCCGCATCTTCGCAGAGTCGGCAAAAAGGGTCTTCCGGTAGAAGGTCTTCATGTATTTTTCCTCTTTCCCCTGGCATTTGAGCAGGGAGGCCGGCCAGTATTCCTGCGGCATGTTCTCCTCATACATCTTCAGCAGGGCCAGGAAGAGCTGTTGGTCCACCTGTACATCATAGTCCCTGAAAAACATCTCCGTTCTCTTCTTCAGCGCCTCCACCTGTGCCTTTACTTTTTCTTTCGGGTAGTTCAGGCTGATCATATCCTCCAGCACAAGGAAGCTCCGGGCCAGGCCGACTGCCTCAATGCCATACCGAAGGAAGACCTCAGAGATATAGGAGGAGTTCAGGCGATAGCGGCCGTAGTCGGGATAGAGTTTTGCATATTCCTCAAGCAGGGACCCGTATTTTGCCTTGCGTCGGGGGTTCTCATCGGCCCAGGCCTGGAATTTTTTCTCGAACGCCTGTTTCTTAGCGATGGCGTCCAGCTTGTCCAGCCCTCTGATCTCGCCTTTCCAGCGTTTCCAGGAGTTGCTGATGCGGGCATTCTTGGCAGCATACTGTATCCGCACCTTCGGATCGGCGTTCTGGGCCGCGTTGATGATCTCCAGTTTCTTATCCCGGATGCTGATCAGCTTCGGATAGAGCTCGTCCACCAGCATCTGCAGGTGGTAAGAGGGCTCATACTCAAAAGTGCTTCCCGGGTACCCGAAGACCATGGTAAAATCGCCCGGATGCACCCCTTTCAGGGAGATGGGGAAATAATATGCCGGATGATAGGGTTGGTTCCCTTTGGCATATTCTGCCGGCTCATTGTCTTTGCCGGCGTAGATGCGGAAGAGGGAGAAGTCGCCCGTATGGCGGGGCCACATCCAGTTGTCGGTATCTCCACCGAACTTGCCGATGGCCGAGGGGGGTGCCCCCACGAGCCGCACGTCTTTGTATACTTTCTGCACGATCAGGAAGTACTGGTTGCCCAGGTAGAAAGGCTTCACCTGCGCCTTGTATATCGTGCCTTTCACCGCCTCAGCGACGATCTTTTGGCTCTCTTCCCGCACCGTTTTCTCCCTTTCCTCCTCACTCATCCGATCGTTCACCTTTGCCAGGATGCGCTGTGACACATCTTCCATACGCACCAGAAAGGTGACGGTCAGGCCGGGGTTGGGCAGTTCCTCGGCACGGGACATGGCCCAGAAGCCGTTGGTGAGGTAGTCATGCTCCACCGTGGAGTGGCGTTGTATGCTGCTGTATCCGCAGTGGTGGTTGGTGATGAGCAGTCCGTCGGGGGAGATCAGCTCGGCCGTGCAGCCGCCGCCGAAGATCATCACAGCATCCTTCATGCTGGCTTTGTTGATGCTGTAAATATCTTCGGCCGTCAACTTAAAGCCTTCCCGGTGCATGATGTCGATGTTGAAACGGCTGAGCAGCATCGGGATCCACATGCCCTCGTCGGCACGGAGGAGAGAGGAGGCGATGAGCCAGGAGAGGAGGAGAGAGGTAAGGAGTTTTTTCATGGGATTTAGATTTGTAACATTAAATAGTCATTATCGAAATTAAGTAGTAATTAGCTCACTGCTTCGTCCGCCGAAGTTCCCAAAGGAACGAAGGCCGGACGCTCGCGAAATTAAGTAGTAAATTGGCAGTAATTCATAAATCAAAATTCAAAATTCATAAATCAAAATTCCTGCCTGCTCTGCCTACCGGCAGGCAGGCGGCAGGCAGGCGTTGTTCGGTGTGCCGCAACTCTCGAGATCGGTGATCTCGTTAGAGTTACGAGCATCCTCGAAATTGCAATGAAATCAGAGATTTCAGCAATTTCGGGATTCGATATTCATTCCCCATCTTTCCAACATTCCATTATTCCATTATTCCATTATTCCATTATTCCATTATTCCATTATTCCGTTCGCCAATCATCGTTCATACTTCAAAATTCCTTTAAATACCTGTACACCTGATGCACCGGGAGGCCCATGACATTGTAAAAAGAGCCTTCGATGCGTTCCACACTCACGTAGCCGATCCATTCCTGTATGCCGTAGGAGCCGGCTTTGTCGAAGGGCCGGTAGGTTCGGACGTAGTATCCGATCTCCTCATCGGTGAGATCTCCGAAGAAGACCTTCGACTCTGCGCTGAAGCATTTCTCTTTCTCTTTGGAGCGAAGGCACACGCCCGTAATGACGCGGTGGTCCCTGCCTGAGAGACGGCGCAGCATCCTGCGGGCGTCCTCTTCATCCTGCGGTTTGCCGATCATCTCACCGTCCAGCACCACGATGGTGTCGGCCGTGAGGAGGATGGTATCATCTTTCATGAGATACCGGGCAGCCTCTGCCTTCCTGCGTGCCAGGTAAACGGGGATCTCTTCCGCTTCCATGCCCGGCGGCACGCTCTCATCCGCATCGATGCCGGTCACGATCTCCAGGGGAATATCCAGCCCTTCCATTAGCATGCGGCGGCGGGGCGAGGCAGAGGCCAGGATGACCTTTTTATCTTTCATTGCGGGCAACATGGCAGGATCAGATAAAGAGCGTTGAAAAGATATAATCGGCCACAAGGATATAAAGCAGACCTGCCAGCATGATCCATTTGGTGAGGAGGGAGCAGCGGTGGTACTCTTTTGGCGAGCGGGCCCGCCACGTCCCCAGGGAGAGCCACAGCAGCGGGATCACCAGCATCACCCCCGAATAGATCAGGGTGATGGTATCGCGGAGATAGCCCAGCACCACCCAGAGGATAAGTCCCAGCGTGGTGAGGATCAGTGCCAGGACGATGTAGCGTGTAGCATCGAGGCCCAGCACCACTGGCAACGACCGTCGGCCAAAGGAATAGTCCCCCTCATAATCCTCCATGTCCTTGATGATCTCGCGTATGAGGGTGAGCATGAAAGCAAAGACGGAGATAGCGGCCGACCAGAGTACCAGGGGACGCCAGGTGGCATGGTAAAAGATCATCTGTGCCGAGAACTCCCTGTTGAGCATGGGGATCTCGAAGAGGGTCACCGTAAAAGGCACCAGGGCGGTGAGGGAAGCCACCAGGAGGTTACCGATGAGGAACTGCCGCTTGTAGGTGGTCGAGTAGAACCACAGCAGACCGGCGATCAGGAAAAAGATGATGCCCAGGAAAGAAAAACCGATCGATACGGAGAGATACACGCCGGCGCCCACGCCCAGGATGTTGAGCAGGATGTGTATGACCAGGGCTTTGCGACGGGGGATCTCTTTGTCGATGACCATCCGCTCGGGCCGGTTGATCCTGTCGGTACGCGTATCGAAATAATCGTTGATCACATAGCCTGCCGCTGTGAGCATGACCGTCGCGAAGACCAGCAGAAGGAACTGAAAGTCCGTGAGCACCAGGTGCAGGCCGGGCACCACCACGGGACGGTCGTTCCACTCGCCCGGCATGTGGTGCAGCAGGGCCTCCAGCAGACCATAACGCATCAGACACTGCGTAGCAATGATGATCAGCAGGTTCGGGAAACGTATGAGGCGAAAAAAAGATTTGATCATGATCGTTTCTTACCAGTGAAAAGCATCTCCGTCCATCCACTTGTTGTGGAGTCGCAGCACCTGTTCGATGACATCCCGCACACATCCCATACCCCCGTCGAGCCAGGAGATGTAACGGGCCGCCTGTTTGATCTCGGTGACCGCATCGGCAGGCGCCGTAGGGAATCCGACCATCTGCATGATCTCGTAGTCGGGCAGGTCGTCGCCCATGTACAGCACATGGGCAGGGTCCAGACCGTTTTTCTCCAGGAACTTCAGGAAGCTGTCCTTTTTATAGGACGATCCCATATAGATGTCGGTCACTCCCAGGTTCTCGAACCGTTTACGTACGGCATCCGTCTTACCGCCGGTAATGATGCCTACGGGATATCCTTTCCTGCGCGCCAGTTGCAGGGCATAACCATCCTTGATATTGACCGTACGCATGGGCTCGCCGGAGGGATGCAGGGGCATCACCGTATGGGACAGCACCCCGTCGACATCAAAAGCAAAGGCCCTCACCTTACGTAACTCTTCCTTGAAGTTGCTCAGTTGCATGGGTCTTTCCCTTTTATTTTTTCTGCGGATGCGTGTTGCTCTGAATGCTCTCCGTCAGGAGGCGGTAGATCTTCTGCATTCCGGGCGAACAAGATAGCAATTCCAGATGCTTTTTAATAACATTTTCGTCATTTCTTGCCGCCGGTCCGGTCTGCGCTTTTTCCGGCCCCATGGCCAGAGCTTTGGCCACCGTTTCTTCCATGAGAGGCTGCAGCAGATCGAATGGCAGCTCTTTCTCCCGTAGCAACCCGTCTGCCAGGACGAAGAGATGATTGACAAAGTTGTTCACCAGCACAGCCGCCAGATGGAGGGTAAGGCGTTGATGGGAGCCGGCCGGGATGACGCGCCGGCTCAGGGAGGAGGCCAGGGCCTGCAGGCGTTCCTCATTCTCCGGCGTATTGGCCTCGATGCACAGGGGGATCTCCCGGAAATCGATCGGCCGCCCTTCGGTGAAGGTCTGCAGAGGATACAGCACACCGTAATTTTCTGCTTTTCCTTTGAAGATGTCCATGGGGATACTGCCGGCGGTATGGAGGGCCAGTATTCTACCCGGAGGGATGGTCGTGATCACCTCTTCCAGCGCCCGGTCACTGACAGCATAGATCACTACATCCGCAGAAGGAAAGGTAAAAGAAGAAAAAGTACCCCAGGCAGCTCCGGTCTTCTCCGCCAGTCTTTGAGCATGTTGTGGTGTACGGCTGACCACCCCGACGACGACATGGCCGTTCTCCTGCAGAGCTTCCGCCAGATGGCCGGCCACCCGGCCTGCCCCTGCCAAAATGATCCGCATCGATGATGGCGAAGTAGGCATTACAGATAGGTTTGCGGGCACACTCACCCGGGGATCAGGAAAAAACTGTCAGACAGGAAAGATCATTTCTTAAAAGGAGGCAGCTTGATCTCTGTCAGGTGGAGGACATAGTTATTATAGGCATAGGCCGAGACCTGCTTCATGCAGTCATCACCGGCCGCGCCCGAGACCAGCACATGTTCTCCCGATTTGAATTTTTTGATTTTATCCCACATCTCCTCGGCATTGCACAGGGTAAAATAAGAGTAGATCCCGTCGGAGATAAAATAGGTAAATTTGGTATCCTCGTAAAAGATCGTCCCCGGCACCTCGGTAAGGTCAAATTTGATCTCGCCGTCACAGCCGCATTTTTTTTCTTTGTTGCAGGCACCCGAAGAAAAAAGAAGAGCAATGACCGCGATCACTAAAAAGGCACGTATTTTTTTCTTCATTTTATATTGAAATAGATTTATCCCTGAATATCCGGAACAAAAGTAAAAAGAATCACTGAAACATAAACATCCCTGAATCATAAATCCCATACCGGTCCTTGAAAAAATAAAAAAAAATTATAATTTTTGCCTCCGATCTTTCAACAGTGTCTGAGAGAGCACTGTTACCATTCATTTTATTTACGGGTTGTATTTTTTTAAGATTTAAAAATTTACGAAAATGAAAAATCTTACGATCTTTCTGTTTCTGCTGTTGTCCCTGGCGGGCACGTATGGCCAGGCTCCGGAGAGTTTCTCATATCAGGCCATCCTGCGTGATAAAGCAGGTAACGTTCTGAAGGATCAACAGGTATCGCTGAAGATCTCCCTGTTACAGGGAGCGGTAGACGGTCAGACGGTATATACGGAGACCTTCTCTGCGACGACCAATGATCTGGGACTGGTCACCCTGCAGATCGGCACGGGAGACACAAAGGATGACCTGGGTGCGGTCGATTGGCAGGCAGGGCCTTATTTTCTAAAGATCGCCGTCGATACTTCCGGGGGCCAGGATTATACGGAGATGGGTACCGTGCAACTGCTGAGCGTCCCCTATGCTTTGCATGCCCGCTCGTCCTCCGGTATATTGTCGGGAGCCGGCTCGATCCGGTATGAGGACAGCACCTTCGTCATCGCCAGCGCCGACTCCGTTGCCACCCTCCTTCGCCTGAGAAACGGAGCGGACACCTGCCTTACGGTCACCGGCAACGGGACCATCCGGGCCCATGCCTTCCGGGATATGGGTGATTCCACGTTTTATATGGATCCCAATGGCACAAGCAGGTTTAATAAGCTCTTTACAAAACAGATCAGCGCAAGCAAAATTACTTTCCATGATATCCATGGGCCCTATGCTTATGCAGGCCGGTATTTCGATCTGTCCACAGAGCAATTTTATCTGGACCCCGCTGGTACCAGCAATCTGGAGAGGGTCCATGCCAACATCTTTTATGGTGATCAGTTCACAGATAAAAACAATCGTTATTATTTTCTCCGTCTGTCCTCTATCTCCCGGATGAAAAAGCTCTATGTAGAGAAACTTTATGATCTCAATGATGAATACTTCTATCTCGATCCCAACAGCACTTCCAGGATTTCCTCTCTGATCGTGTACAATTCACTGACGGCAAGAAAATTTGTTGATATAAACTATCCAGATTATTACCTGCAACCGTCTAGGCATTCCCTGCTCAATACTATGGAGGTGAAAGGTTCTCTGGGCATTGGGATAGCTCCCCAGTCCGGGTACCGGTTATATGTTAACGGGAACGCATATGCCACCGGCAGTTGGACCAGCTCGGACCGCCGGTTCAAGAAAAACATCACCCCGCTGGGGGAAGAACTGCCGAAGGTCATGAAACTCCGGGGAGTGCATTATCAATGGAGAAAAGAGGAGTTCCCGCAGATGCATTTCAATGACAGGACGGAGCTAGGTCTGGTGGCCCAGGAGGTGGAAAAGATCTTTCCCGAGCTGGTGCGGGAGGACGGGAACGGCTACAAGGCGGTGTCTTATGAGAAGCTGACCGTGGTGCTGTTGAAAGCATTGCAGGAACAGCAGCAGATGATCGAACGCCAGGAGAAGAGCATCACGGCGCTGGAGCAGGAGATCAGCAAACTTAAAAAGAAAAGACCGTAGTGTTATGT
>JALVJE010000255.1:2702-49922 GCA_027028505.1 Bacteroidales bacterium | reverse complement strand
GGGTGAAGGGCCGGGAGGCGAAGAGTTTTTTCTGCCGCACCTCCTCGAGGGTCTCGGGGTCACCGGGGCGGAAGTGAAGCTCTCGCTCGCTCACGCCCAGCAGGGCCGGCATCTCTTCGAACACAAAACCGTAGATCTCTTTGAGGAGGGCCTCCCTCCTGCCCTCCAGGCAGGGCCGTTCCATCACCTTCTCAAAGGAGGTGGTGCCGGCAAAGCCCCGTTCGCCCTTGTAGTACTGGTCCTTGCGTTTCTGGAACTCGGCGGGCTGTGCCGGGTCGAGCACACGGGCCATGTCGAGGGCGAACTCCATGAAGCGATGGAAGAGATATTCGGAGGTACCTCCCTCCCCCTCCTCGTCGAGGGCCAGGAGGGCGGCGCTGTGATGCCACCGCCGCTGCATGCGTATCAGGCGGTAGCGGTCGATGGTAGTGTCCCACAGCGTGCGGGCCTGCTGCAACTGCTCCTCCGCGCGGTGGCGGTCGCCCTGCTCGCGGTAGAAATCGGCCAGGCGGATCATGTGGTAATAGGTGTCCGCCGAGGGGGAGTGTTCCTGCAGGAAGGCCTCGAGGTATCCTATCGACCGTTCCGTGCCCTCCTGCTCCAGCAGCTCGGCCATGGTGATGTGTACGTTGAGGAAATAGGGGTCGGTGCGGGGCAGGCGCCGTATCAGCTCCTCCAGCCAGGCCCGTGCCTCCTCATAGGGCAACTGCCCGTCCTTCTTCATGTATGGCACCAGCTTGTTGACGGTAGCCACGAGGGCCGTGTTCTGCTCTTTGAGGTACTGCTCCGCCAGCTCCTGCAGGAAGTGCACCGCCTCGTGGTATCCTTGGCTGCGACGCAGCGCCGTGGCCTGCACCATCAGACGGTGCACGTCGGCACGCGGCACACGCGGCATCAGACGCGCCGCCTCGGCATGAGGTCCCAGGTCGAGGACCGGATCACCCGCCGGTGACCCTGCCTTCCCCTCCCCTCGGCCAAACCATTTTTTCAGAAAAGAGAACATACCAGGAGAGTTGTTTTAACTCCCTGAAAATAATAAAAAACGGGGAAATGGCAAAAAGAGTTGGGAGTTGTGAGTTGGGAGTATCGAGTTGGGAGTTCACAGTTCAGAGTTCAGAGTTCACAGTTCAGAGTTCAGAGTTCACAGTTCACAGTTCACAGTTCATAGTTCATAGTTCACAGTTTACAGTTCAGAGGGCGTCGCTTTATCGCATCATCGATAACTCCTCCTGCACGCTCCGGAATATTTCCTCCTCCAGATCCTGCAGGTCGCCTTTTTCGAATTTTTCACCGGTGATCTTTTCATACAGCTCGATGTATCGGTCGGAGACCTGCGCCACGAACTCCGGCGTCATCTCCGGCACCTGCTGACCTTCCTGTCCCTGGAAACCGTGTTCTATGAGCCACTCGCGGACGAACTCTTTGGAGAGCTGGCGCTGCGGCTCCCCTTTGGCGAAGCGCTCCTCATAGCCGTCGGCATAGAAATAGCGGGAGGAGTCGGGGGTGTGTATCTCATCGATCAGGACGATGCGGCCGTCCACCCTGCCGAACTCGTATTTCGTATCCACCAGGATGAGTCCTTTCTCAGCAGCCATCTCCGTGCCACGGCGGAAGAGCTCCAGGGAGAGGCGTTCCAGCTCGGCATACTCCTCTTCCGGCACAAGGCCCTGTCGTATGATCTCGTCGCGGGAGATATCCTCGTCGTGGCCCACCACAGCCTTGGTGGTGGGTGTAAGGATGGGCGTGTCGAAGCGCTGGTGCTCACGCATCCCTTCGGGCAGGGGCACGCCGCAGATACTGCGCTTGCCGGAGCGGTACTCCCGCCAGGCATGGCCCGTCAGGTAGCCCCGCACCACCATCTCCACAGGATAGGGATCGGCCTTGTAGCCGACGGTCACATTGGGATGGGGCGAAGAGAGCTTCCAGTTGGGTACGATATCGGCCGTAGCGTCCAGGAATTTCACGGCGATCCTGTTGAGCACCTGACCTTTGTAGGGGATCCCCTCCGGCAGGATGACGTCAAAGGCCGAGATGCGGTCGGTGACCACCATCACGAGGAACTTGTCACGTATGGTATATACATCCCGCACCTTGCCGACGTAGCGGGAGGTCATGTCCGGGAAGTTGAAATCGGTTTTGAGAAGTGTGGTTTTCATGAGTTTTGAGTTTTGAGTATCGAGTATCGTGTTATTGCATAGTCAGTGTCTAGTGGGTTTCAGAAGTAGGCCTCACGCAATGAACGCAAAGCAGCGCAGAAGACGCAAAGAAATAGTTCAGAATAATTTCGCTTCATCGCATCATCACTTTATCGCTTCATCGTTCTTTTTATATGCGTCCACAATATCTTTCACCAGCGGATGGCGGACGATGTCCCCGGTATCGAAGCGCACCACGGAGATGCCATCGATACCTTCGAGGAGGCGTACGGCCTGCAGCAGTCCGGAGCTCTCTTTCCGGGGCAGGTCGATCTGGGTGATATCGCCGGTGACGATGAACTTGGAGTTGAGTCCCATGCGTGTGAGGAACATCTTCAGCTGGTTCACCGTAGCGTTCTGTCCTTCGTCGAGGATCACGAAGGCGTTCTCCAGTGTGCGTCCCCGCATGTAAGCCAGGGGGGCGATCTGTATGGTCTCCTCCTCGAGGTAGGCCAGCAGCTTCTTGTAGGGGATCATGTCGCGCAGGGCATCATAGAGGGGCTGCAGGTAAGGGTCCAGCTTGTCGCGCATGTCGCCGGGGAGGAAGCCCAGGTGCTCGCCCGCCTCCACAGCGGGGCGTGTGAGGACGATACGTTTCACCTCGCGGTTCTTGAGGGCCCGCACCGCCAGGGCGATGGCCGTATAGGTCTTGCCCGTGCCGGCAGGGCCTACGGCCAGGATCAGGTCATTGCGGGCCTCCTCGGTCACCAGCCGCGCCTGGTTGACCGTGCGTGCCCGTATAGGCTGCCCGTCGATGCCGAAGATGATGGTATCGTCGCTGCGGACTTTCTCCTTCTTCGGCGCCTGGTAGCTGTCGCCCAGCAGGCCGGACAGCTCCTCATCGCTGACGACGTTGTGATCGTGGATAAAACGGAGGATCTCCCCGATCTTCTCCTCGAAGCGTTTGATCTCCTGCTCCTCGCCCACCACCTTGATCTCACTGCCGCGGGGGATCACCTTGAGGCGCGGAAAAGCAGCCTTGATGCGGTCCATGGCCGCGTTGTGCACGCCATACAGCACCACCGGATCGATGCCTTCCAAATATATGGTCTTTTCCGACATACAGGTCTGCAAGAATTATTACATTTGTTACCGCAAAATAAGTTTATTTTTTCAGGATGGTCATAATTTTTTCGCACTTTTTCTCCTGGATATGGGAATGATCACACTCACCACCGACTGGCAGCCCGACGATCACTACCTGGGGGTGGTCACGGGACACGTGCTGAGCCTCTGCCCCGATGTGCGTCTTGTGGAGCTGGCGCGGGGCATCCCCCCCTTCCATCTGCCGCAGGCTGCCTTTGTCATGCTGCACAGCTATCCCCATTTCCCCAGGGGCACGGTACATATCTGCGGGGTGATGACCGAGAGCAAAGAGCTGCCTCTGCTGGCCATATATGACGGACATTATTTCCTCCTCCCCGACAACGGCATCGCCGGCCTGCTCTTCCCGGAGGGAGCGGCTGAGGTATACCGCCTCAACGGTGTCCCGGAGACCTCGCTCTTCCCCGTCCTGGAGCAGCTGGCGCCTGTGGCCTGCGAGCTGGTGCAGGGTAAGAAGCCGGAGAAGCTGGGCACGCCCGTGACGGACATACGCATCATACGGCCCGTACATGCGGCTATCGACGAGGGGATCATCACGGGACTGGTGGTACACATCGACTCCTACTCCAACCTGATCACCAATATATCGCGTGAGCTCTTCGAGCGGGTGGGCAGGGGCCGGCCCTTCGAGATCTTCCCCGGCACGGGCAACATGAGCTACCGCATCACGCGTCTCAGCAAGCATTACCATGATACGCCCGTGGCCGATATCTTCGCCCTCTTCAACTCACTCGACCTGCTGGAGATAGGCATCACCCACGGCAACGCCGCCGAGCTGCTCGGCATGGAGACCCAGGCATCCATACGCATACGTTTCAAGCAATAAAATCCCATTCTTTCATGTCACAGAAACAAGATCTCCCGGACTACCTGCAGGCTTTCGACCGGCTGGTGCACATCATGGACGAACTGCGCGAAAAGTGTCCCTGGGACCGGGAACAGACCTTCGAGAGCCTGCGCAAACTGACCATCGAAGAAGCCTATGAACTGGCCGAGGCCATCGTCAAAAAAGATATGGACGAGATCAAAACGGAGACAGGCGATCTGCTCCTGCACATTGTCTTTTATGCCAAACTGGCCGACGAGCAAAAGGCCTTCACCCTGGCGGAGATGATCAACGCCCTCTGTGAGAAGCTGATCTACCGCCATCCCCATGTCTTCGGCGAGGTGGAGGCCACAACGGCAGGACAGGTGCTGGAGAACTGGGAGGACCTAAAGCTGAAGGAGAACAACAAAAAGAACCGGTCGGTGCTCTCCGGCGTGCCTGCTACGCTGCCGGCCCTCACCAAGGCCATGCGCATACAGGAGAAAGTGAGCGGCATAGGCTTCGACTGGGAGAAAAGGGAAGAGGTATGGAACAAGCTGGACGAGGAGGTGAAAGAGGTAAAGGAGGTGATCGGCAAAGATCCGGAACACCCCGACATGGCCCGGCTGGAAGAGGAGTTCGGGGACGTGCTCTTCACCGTCATCAACGCCGCCCGCCTCTATGGCATAGAACCGGAGATCGCCCTGGAACGCACCAACCTCAAGTTTATGCAGCGCTTTCAGGAAATGGAAAAGCAGATCAGGAACAACGGCAAGACGCTGAAAGAGTCGTCACTGGAGGAGATGGAAGAGGAGTGGGAGAAGGCAAAAGGGAAGTAAGCTCGAAGCTTGATGCTCGATGCTCGAAGGAAGGATGAACCTCAAACCTCAAACGCTCGCGCAGCGAGCATCAAACCTCAAACTACATCCCCAGCTCTCCGGCTACGAACTCCATCAGGCTTTTCACGTAGTTTTCACTGAAGTCGTAGCGGATACCAGCGGTCCGGTAGATCTCCGGGATGGGGCGTGAGTAGCCGAGGCTGAGGGCTTCCTCATACTGCCGAAGGGCCTGCTCCGGGTCTTTCCGGTAGTTCTTCCAGACGGCCAGGGCGCCCAGCTGTGAGATCCCGTACTCGATATAGTAGAAAGGCACCTCGAACAGGTGCAGTTGTCCCTGCCACCCTGTGGCCAGGAAATGTTCGTAGCCGCTCCAGTCGACCAGCGGCGAGGAGAACTCCCGCATGATGGCTGTCCACTGCGCATCACGCTCCTCATGGCTGTGACCGGGATGGGTATAGAGCCAATGCTGGAACTTGTCGATGGCTGCGATCCAGGGCAGGATGCGTATGATCCCCTCGAGCTGTTCGCGGCGGGCCCGCTGCAGCTTCTCGCTGTCGGGGAAGAAGATATCCCACGTGCCCATGGAGATCAGCTCCATCGACATCGAGGCCAGCTCGGCCACCTCCGAGGGCAGCTCCTTGTGCTCGATGATGCGTATGTGGCTGCTCAGCCAGGAGTGTATGGCATGTCCTCCCTCGTGGAAGATGGTCTCCAGGTCGCGCAGGTTGCCCGTGGCGTTCATGTAGATGAAAGGCAGGTTGCTCTCGTAGAGGGGGTAGTTGAACCCACCGGGGGCTTTGTTCTTACGGGAGTCGAGGTCGAGGTATCCCTCCCGCTCCATGGTACGCAGCAGCTCGCCGAAGCGGGGGTTGATGCGGTCGAAGGCGCGGGCGGCTTTTTCCGTCAGCTCCTTCACATCCCGGAAAGGACGCAGCGGCGGCCGTCCCAGGGGGTCGTGCTCCAGGTCCCAGGGCTTCAGCACCTCCAGCCCCATCTGCTCCATGCGGCAGCGGTGTAGCTGCTCCACCAGCGGCATGACGGTGGTGCGTATCGACTCCTGGAAGGTCTCACAGTCTTCCACGGTGTAGTCAAAGCGTCCCAGCTCGGCAAAACGGTAGTCGCGGTAGTCGGCAAAATCAGCGTTCTTCGCGATCGTGGTCCTTTTCTCCACCAGCTTGTCGAAGAGGTCGTGCAGGCGGCCGGCGTCGGCATAGCGCCGCTCGCGGATCTTCAGAAAAGCCTCTTTGCGCAGCTCCCGCTGCGGCTCGCGCAGGTAGTTGGAGGCCTGCTGCAGGGTCATCTCCTTCCCTTCCATGGTGACGGTCATCTGCGAGGCGATCTTCCCGTAGTCCTGCTCCAGCACCTGCAACTCGGCCTGCAGCGGCACGTTCTCATCGCGGAAGAGGCGTTTGCGGTTGCGTATGACACGCATCATCACGCCGTAGTCACGGCTGCCGTCGAGGCTGCCGGCCAGGGGATGCGCCAGCAGCTTGCTGTCGAGACGGTCGCTGCGGCGGGCGATCTCCGGCTCTATCTCTGAGACAAAAAGGTTAAAAGCCTGCGCATAGTCCTCCCGGTCGGTATGGCAGTTCATGCGTATGTAACGCCAGGCCAGCTCCTCCTCCAGCACGAAGGCCAGCTCGCTGCGGTCGGCCAGCCACTGCTCCAGGGCCGCCCTGTCGCCGATCTCACGCTGCTCCAGGTTGTCAAACCAGGGTTTTACATCCTCCCAGGAGGTGATCTTCATCTCTGCCGGCAGGAAACGACGCTCCAGCCGGACGATCCTGAATGATTTTCCGGTATTCATGGGTTCAGGGTTCTAAGTTCAGAATTCAGAGTGGACAGAGAGGTCACTCTTCAGGTTTTTCTTCTTCTTTTTTATCCTTTGCGGGAGCCTCTTCTTTGGGGGCTTCGGTCTCCTCTTTTTTCTCCTCTTCCTCTTCTTCAAAAGAGAGCATGTCCGCTTTCTGCAGGATATTATACCAGGTCAGGATCTTTTTGATGTCCGAGACATACACCCGCTCCCGGTCGTAGTCGGGTACCACTTCGCCGAAATATTCTTTCAGGGTGTTGTTGTCCGATTTGGGGGAGATGCTTTCCTTGCCGTCTTCCTTTTCATAGAGGGCTTTGAACACATCTTTCAGGGGCATGTCCTTGTCGTCCGTGAAAACGGTGATCTCTTCTAGCGAGTTGATCCGCTCGTGAGAGAAAGCGCTGGTCCGCTTCCCCGTCTCTATCTGTTCTACGATGATGGCGTTGCGCCCCTGGGCCACGAATTTATACAATCCCGGCTTACCGGCTATGGCCATGATATCCTTCAGATCCATGTCTTATTCGTTTTGTTTTGCAATTTTATGATCATCTTCAATAACCGAGCCACAAATCTACATAAAAATATTACTTCATCCCTCTTTCCTTACGTATCTGTTCGTAGGCCTCCTGGATCTTCTGGAATTTCTCCTTGGCCGATCTCTGGTACTCCTCGCCCAGGTAGCTCACTTTGTCGGGATGGTATTTAACGGCCATCCGGCGGTAAGCTTTTTTGACCTCCTCATCGGTGGCCGAGGGATCGATCTCCAGCACCTTGTAGGCCGCGTTGGTATCGGGCACGAACATCGACCGGATGGACTTATGATCGGCTTCGGTAACGCCGAGGTTTTCAGCGATCACGCCGATCATCTCCAGTTCTTTGGAATGGAACTGCCCGTCTGCGCCTGAGAGGCCATAGAGCAGGTGTAACAGTTGCAGGCGTCCGGGATAGTCGAGGTATTTCCTGATCTGGCGGCTCACATCCACCACGGGGATGTTCTGTTTCAGGATATCACGCAGCATATGCACGGCTTCACGGGCCCGGGCCTGGCCCATCGACCGAACCAGATATTGCTTGACATAATCGAGCTCCGACTTTTTCACGGTCCCGTCGGCTTTCATCACCGCTGCCAGGAGCACCAGCAGGCTGACGGAAAAATCACCCGGCGTAGTGCGTGGTGGCAACTCTCCCTGTTGTGCCCCGTCGAGCACCGATCCCAGCACGAAGCCCAGGACACCGCCCAGCGGTCCCAGCAATGCCCATCCGAGGCCTCCTCCTATCCATTTTCCCCATTTTCCCATATCATTGTCCTGTTAGATGTTCCACATTTTTCATAAGTCGTTCATGGATCCTGACCACCTGCGGCACCACCATCCTCCGTCCGTCGTTGACGATGGTATGGCCGGCACGCTGTTGTCTCTCCCGCTCACTCATCTGACTTCTCATCCGGGCCCGCACCGCTTCGCGTGTGATGCCGTCGCGTTGCATGACCCGGGCGATACGCACTTCCACCGGAGCATATACGTTGATCACCTCGTCGAGAAAAGCATCGGCACCACTCTCGAAAAGGATGGCTGCTTCCTGGATGACATAGGGCTTCCCGTGGTATGATGAGGCCCATGACTCAAAATCCCGGAAGACCACCGGATGGACGATACCGTTCACACGGCTGCGTATCCCCTCATCCGAAAAGATCGCCCGTGCCAGACGGGGCCGGTCGAGATGTCCTTCTTTATAAACACTGTCACCCAGCAACGCTGTGAGTTGCTTCCGGATCTCCTCCGAGGATTCCATCAGCTCCCGTGCTCGTTGGTCTGCCTCGTAAACAGGGACGCCGAGGTGCTCAAAAATGTTACACACCACGGTTTTCCCGCTGCCAATGCCGCCGGTGACGCCTATCTTCATCATTGTTTCTTCTCAATGAGATACTCCACCTGCTCCGGATCGAGATGCACCGCCTCAATACCCGAGGGCTGTTTGTCCAGATGTATCTTCAGCCGGTTCGTCTTTCCTTTCTCCAGATCGTTGTAATCCACCGTGGCGGTAAAGAGTTCGGGAAGGAGTTTTTTGTAGAGGCTCAACCCCACCTTGAAGGAGACCTTCACGCGGGAAGGGAAAAGACGCAGATTGAGGGTATCGGGGACGTGCTTTGCCCGCACCGGAATATCGAAGACCGCCTCGGTATATTGCTCTACCTCCACGTGCAGTTGCACCTCATCCTGCGACAACATAACATGGGTAGGATGAAGGAGTGTGAGCCGGACATCGAAAGGTTTCTCCACACCGGTGAATTGCTGATGTTCCGTCTTCACGTACCGCATTGTATCGAGGATCATGGCCGGACCCGAAACGGTCACCGTATCCGGTATCACCCGGGGCGGTCCTTTCAGGATATACTGCCGTGCCGGCACCACCTCAACATCGGCCATGACCGGCATGTCCCGCGTCACCAGGCTATCGAAAACAAAATGGAGCGTATCGGGGGTGATGCGCTGCAGTTCCATTCTGTCTCCCAGATGATCGTTCACATACCCTTTCATATAGGAGGAGAGCAGATAGAAATGGCGGTTGTCCCCGACCTTTTCCGGACGCAGCGGGAATGTGCGCAGGTCGATGGTCAAGGGGCTCTTCCAGGGTTTCAGCTTGTACTTTAACAGCTTGTATCCCTGTCCCCTGACCTCCAGCAAAAGAGCGGCGGGCAGGTCATTGATGATCACCCGCTGTTCGCCGCTGTTTTGAAAATGTACCGGATAGCGCAGTTGCGCCGTGGTATCCTTACTAAGCTGGTTGAGGAACCAGAAAAGGGTGGAGATGAGGAGAAAGATCAGAAAAATGCCGGTATCCCGGCCAAACCGCAGTTCTCTGAACCGGTCTTCATACCAGGCTTTTATTTTCTCCAGCCATTCCACGTTTTTCTGTTTTCCCGGACCACCGGTATTACCGCTGCTGGCTCAGATCCGAGGCATCTTTCAGGATCGCGCTCTTATCCACCTTGATGTGGACATTGGGAGCGATCTCCAGGGTCACCGTATTGTCTTTCACGTCATTGACCTTTCCGTAGATACCGCCGGTAGTGACCACACGGTCGCCTTTCTGGAGGCTGCTGCGGTATTTGGCCAGCTCTTTCTGCCGCTTCATCTGCGGGCGGATCATAAAGAGATAAAAGATCACAATGATCAGCACCAGAAAGACCAGTGACATCATTTGTCCGGACTGTTGGCCTGCGCCTCCCTGCTGGGGAGCCATGGCCAGGATCATACTTAAAGTGTTCATGTTCATTTTGATTTGATATTACTGTAAAAACTATTTCTCTGAGGGTTCCACCTCTGCCAGGATGTACAGGATGGTGACCGGCGGGCTGGTATTGCCTCTGACGGCAATGCTTTTCCGCTGGGCACCGCTTTTCCCGAGACTGTTAAACTCAACCTCTATCTCACCTTTCCCGCCGGGTTTAACCGGTTTTTTCGAGTATTTCGCCACGGTACATCCGCAGGAGGCCGACACGGAGGTGATCAGCAGATCGGCCGTGCCCGCATTGGTATAATGAAAGGTATGACTGACCACCTCTCCTTCGGTCATCTTCCCGAGATCATAAGAATATTCGGTAAAAACGATCCTGGGGTGTCCCGTATCGGAAACGGCCTGCCGCTCTCCTTTTGCGTGCTGATCTTTCCCCGGGGTATGCCCGCATGAAACGATCATCATCCATCCTGCCAGGACAACCGGTATGTAAGAATAAGATGATTTCATCCTCTCAAAATATTATAATGCAAAGTAACAAGAAAATTATCACACCACCAATATCTATTCCTCCTGAAGAACGGTCTTATACCTCTCCTATAAGGCCCCGGCCTTCCTTGCGGATACGGTTCTCTTTTTTCAGATCAGCCACGATCTTGTCGAGGATACCATTGACAAAGACCGCACTTTTTTCGGTGCTGTAGTATTTGGCTATCTCGATGTACTCATTGATGGACACCCGCACGGGGATATCTGCGAAATGGAGGATCTCGGTAATGGCCTGTATCAGGATCAGTACATCCAGCCGGGCGATGCGGTCCACCTCCCAGTTCCGGGTATGCTGCTCAATGAGGGCTGTATATTCGTCACGGTGCAGGATGCTCTTGTGAAGGAGTTGCAGGGCAAACTGTTCATCCTCGGGGTTCCGGTACATGGAAGGCAGGATGATCGCACGTCCATTCCTGGCAGGGAAAAGATCCACAAATCGTATCAGTGCAGACAGAATGAACTCCAGCTCATCGTTCCAGTAGATACTCTGTTCTTCGAGGCTCGTCTGCAGATCCTCGCTAGCCGGCAATATCTCACTGAGAAGGTATTTGATGATTGAACGGTCATTTTTATAATTATCCTCGCTGTTGTTCATATACTCCCTGTATGCATCCGTGGCCACCAGAGTATTGTATAACTTCTTCACCAGCACTGCGTTATCATTCCATCCTACGGAATGGTTCCGGATGTATGCATTGAGCTCCTCATGGGTACGCAGGTCCCGTATCAGACGATTGTGTATAAAGCGCTCGTTCGGGTTCAGCTCTTCAGGCGTAGGCATTTTCTTCTCCTTTCCCAGCCGTATCTTCTCTTCCGCATAGTCGACCAGGTCAAAGAGTAACAGGAGGATCAGGAAAAACATATAATACGATCGTTCCAGTGACGTTTTCAGCTCTTTCTCAGCCTGTTGTATCGTACTGTCACTTTTGCGCGACCAGGCATACAGTATCTGCAATACCTTGATCCTTATCAATCGTCTGCTCAGCATAAAAACTTCAGATAAATTCAGGATGCAAATGTAAGGAATTTATCCGGGGATGGTGATCTTTACCTGTAAATCGCCCCAAAGCAGGCGTCCTGTGATGTTTAAGAGTTATGTTTTTAACAATTAAAATATTTTTTTTTACATTTGACCGTCTGTTTTAACCTATTTTAATATTAACCAAACCAGGAACCTAAACCGAAGAATGATGGAAGAAGGAACTGAAAAAAACGGAAATCAGGAAAGAACATTGCGTGAGGAGATCTTTTCCAAGGCTGTTCGCGCGGGTAAGAGGACCTATTTTTTTGATGTGAAAGCCACCCGGCGGAACGAGTACTACCTGACGCTCACGGAGAGTAAGAAACGTTTCAGTAAGGAGGGACAAGCTTTCTTTGAGAAACACAAGATCTTTTTGTACCGGGAAGATTTTGACAAATTCCTGGACGGGCTCAAAGAGGTTCTGGACTTTATTCAACGGGAGCAGCCGTATGACCCGGCCGAGCATGCCCATCCTGAACAAGCCCCCGAGCCGGCAGCCGAAGTGAACGAAGTGGCTGAGGTGGAGGCCAGCGTGGAGGAACCTGTGGCAGAAGACTTCACCAACATTGAATTCGAGGACCTGGAAGACAAGAAAGAGTAAACTCTTTTCCCCGGTTATATTTTTTCAGAACAACCTGTGTTTCCCGCCACCGGGAGCAGACAGGTTTTTTATCCTTATACCGCAGCCCCTTTATTTTCCCCATAAGTAGGTATTGTATTTTTCGCCGTACGGCCGTAAGTTTGCATCACCGAAAATAAATGGTTTTTATTGAGGCTGTCGGAACTACATACCAATGAGACGGCGATCATTGTCAAGGTGATGGGTCGCAGCACCTTCCGGAAAAGGATGGGTGAGATGGGTTTTATCCGGGGGCAGAAGATCCGGGTGGTACGTAATGCCCCGTTGAAAGATCCCATCGAATATTCGATCATGGGTTATTCCGTCTCGCTGCGCCGTTCCGAGGCCCGGCTCATCGAGGTGGTCACCGAAGAAGAAGCCCGCAAGCTGCTGGGCAGCAGCATCCGCGGGGTGATCACGGAGGAAGACATCAAAAGGTCGGCCCTGGAGAAAAGCAAGACCATCAACGTGGCCCTGGTGGGCAATCCCAACAGCGGCAAGACCACCCTCTTCAACAATATCTCCCACTCCAAAGAGCATGTGGGCAATTACGGAGGGGTCACCATCGAGTCGAAGAGCGCTACCTTTGAGTTCCACGGCTATACCTTCAACCTGGTGGACCTCCCCGGCACCTACTCGCTCTCGGCTTTCACACCCGAGGAACTGTATGTGCGGAAATATCTCCTGGGCGAGCTGCCCGACATTGTCATCAACGTGGTGGATGCCTCCAACCTGGAGCGCAACCTTTATCTCACCACCCAGCTCATCGACATGGATCTGAGCATCGTCATCGCCCTGAACATGTATGATGAGATCGAAAAAAAAGGGGATATCCTCGACCACGAAGCGCTGGGCAGCCTGCTGGGTATCCCCATTGTGCCCACCGTCTCCACCAAAGGCACAGGCATCGACAAGCTCTTCGAGCGGATCATCAATGTGTATGAAGACCGGGATCCCACAGCCCGGCATGTACACATCAATTTCGGGGAGGAGATAGAGAGATCGCTCCACAAGATCCAGGACCTTATCTGGCAAAACAAACAGCTCACCGTACAGATCTCTTCCCGTTTTTATGCCATCAAGCTGCTGGAGAAAGACAAAGCAGCCCACTTTTCCCTGTCGCGATGGGACAATTATGAAGATATCAAGCAGACCGCCGAGAAAGAAATCCAGCGGCTGGAGGCGCTGTATCACGAGGACACCGGCACGCTCATCACGGATGCCCGCTACGGCTTCATCTCCGGTGCCCTCAAGGAGACCCTGCAAAAGAGTCCCCGCAACCGCCGGGAGCGCACCGAGCAGATCGACCGCATCCTGACCCACAGGATATGGGGCTATCCCCTCTTCTTTCTCTTTCTTTTCTTCACTTTCTTTGCTACCTTCGAGGTAGGGAAATACCCCGTTGACTGGCTCAACAAACTGGTGCTGCTCGCCTCGGACATCACCGAGAGCCTGCTCCCGGCAGGTTCGTTCCGCGATCTGCTGGTCAACGGCATCATCGGCGGTATAGGCAGTGTGATCGTTTTCCTGCCCAACATCCTGATCCTCTTTTTCTTTATCTCTTTCATGGAAGATTCGGGGTACATGGCGCGGGCTGCTTTTATCATGGACAAGCTGATGCACAAGATCGGGCTGCACGGCCGTTCTTTCATCCCCCTGCTGATGGGCTTCGGCTGCAATGTGCCTGCTATCATGGCCACACGCACCATCCCCAACAGGAACAACCGC
This sequence comes from Bacteroidales bacterium, assembly GCA_027028505.1. Lineage (GTDB taxonomy): Bacteria > Bacteroidota > Bacteroidia > Bacteroidales > VadinHA17 > DRPN01. The sequence continues at coordinate 36,012 of JALVJE010000255.1, read as the reverse complement.
ATCCTGACGATGCTCATCAACCCGCTGATGTCATGCAGCGCCCGCCTGCCGGTTTACATTCTCATTCTTTCGGCTTTCTTTCCCTCTCATGCTGCTCTGATCCTGATGGGCATCTACCTCACCGGCATCGTTCTGGCCGCCCTGGTGGCCCGCATCTTCAAAAAAGTGCTCTTCCGGAAGGAAGAAGCTCCCTTTGTCATGGAGTTGCCTCCCTACCGCATGCCCACACTGAAAGCCACCCTCAAGCACATGTGGAACAAGGGAGAGGAATACCTGAAAAAAATGGGAACCATCATCTTGCTGGCGGTCATCCTCATCTGGGCCCTCACCTACTTTCCGCGCCCCTCAGCAGATGATCCCTACAACCAACAGATCGCCACGCTCCAAACAGGATTGTCCCGTGTCTCCGGAAGGAGTGAGCAGGAAAATATCCGGCAGCAGATCGCCTCGCTGGAGAAAGCACAGGACCTGTATGCTGTGGAGAACAGCTATATAGGCAGGATCGGCAAGGCCATCACGCCCCTTTTCCGCCCGCTGGGGTTTGACTGGAAGATGAGCGTCAGCCTGCTGGCGGGCATTCCCGCCAAGGAGATCATCATCAGCACCATGGGGGTACTGTACCAGAGTAACGACCAGCACGGCACCTCGTCGGAGCTGCTGGCCCAAAGGCTTAAAAAAGAGACCTTCCATGAGGGGCCCCATGTCGGTGAGAAGGTCTTCACACCGCCGACGGTCTTTGCTTTCCTGATCTTTATTCTGGTCTATTTCCCCTGTGTGGCCACGGTGACGGCCATCGCCCGCGAGTCGGGCAGCTGGAAATGGGCGCTCCTGGCCATCACCTACACCACCACCCTGGCCTGGATTCTGGCTTTCCTGATCCGCCAGGCAGGCCTTCTTTTAACCTGAAAAATGGACTGAACGATGATACAAGATATACTCACTTACCTCACGATCCTGGCCGCTCTCGGCGTGACCGTCTACCGCCTTGCCCGCGCCATCAGGATGGCCGCACGCGGGGAAACCCCGGGCTGCGGCAGTTGCCCGCTGCACCAGAAAGGTGGGATCAAAACAACTCTTTGAAAAAATAGAAGGTCATGATCCCGGAGGCGATGAGTTTGAAGCCTACCCCGAGGAGGAAGCCCAGCAGGGAGCCCATGCCGGCGCGGAAGGACTGATGCAGGGAGGCTCCGTGGATCGCTTCGCCGGCGACAGCCCCCACCAGCGGCCCCAGGATGATGCCCAGCGGCGGGAAAAAGAAGATCCCCACCAGCATGCCCAGGGCGGCTCCCCAGACACCTGCTTTGGATCCTCCCGTCTTTTTCGTGCCCCACACCGGAACAATATAGTCGAGCACCGTCACCGCCGCCGCCAGCAAAGCCATCCCGATGAGAAAGGTAACTGAGAAATCACCAAAACGACTGAACTGCAGGAAGAGCAGTCCCAGGAAACTGAGGGGAGGTCCCGGCAGAACAGGCACGACACACCCCACCAGCCCTATAAGTATCAGAAGGATACCAAGCACCAGCCAAAGGTAGTCGAGCATGGTTCAGAGTTCACAGTTCTCAGTTCACAGTTCAGAGTTCACAGTTCGACGATCATCCTTCGTCGATCATCGATCATCCTTCATCGTTCCTATCGTCGCCACCATGACAGCTTTGATGGTATGGAGGCGGTTTTCGGCCTCGTCGAAGACGATGGAGGCCTCCGATTCGAACACCTCATCGGTCACTTCCATGGCTTCGAGTCCGAACTGCTCATGGATCTTACGTCCCACAGCCGTCTCCAGGTTGTGGTAGGAGGGCAGGCAGTGCATGAACTTCACTTCCGGCTTGCCGGTCATCTCCATCACCTGGCGGTTGATCTGATAAGGTTTGAGCAACCTGATCCGCTCTTCCCACACCTCCGCCGGCTCTCCCATGGAGACCCACACGTCGGTATAGAGAAAATCGGCTCCTTTCACAGCCTTTTCCACCTCGTCGGTCAGGGTGATGCTGCCACCGGTACGTGCAGCGATCTCCCGGGCCCGGGCCACCAGGCTCTCCTCGGGCTGCACCTGCGCCGGGGCGGCCGCCCGGAAGTCCATACCCATCAGGGCAGCGCCGATCATCAGGGAGTTGCCCATGTTGTTGCGGGCATCCCCCAGGTAGCAGAAAGCGATCTCGTTCAGCGGCCGGCGGGCATGCTCCTGCATCGTCAGCAGATCGGCCAGCACCTGCGTGGGATGGAACTCGTCTGTCAGACCGTTCCACACCGGCACGCCAGCATATTCGGCCAGAGCTTCCACACGGTCCTGGCCATAGCCGCGGTACTCGATGCCGTCATACATGCGGCCCAGCACACGGGCAGTATCTTTGATCGACTCCTTGTGGCCGATCTGCGAGCCGGAAGGATCGAGATAGGTGACGCCGGCCCCCTGGTCATAACCTGCCACCTCAAAAGCACAGCGCGTACGGGTGGAGGTCTTCTCAAAGATCAGGGCAATGTTCTTCCCCTTCAGGTATTGTTGCTCACGCCCTTCTTTTTTGGCCTGTTTCAGTGAGGCAGCCAGCTCCAGCAGATAAATGATCTCCTCAGGCGTGAAATCAAGCAGCTTCAGGAAACTGCGGTTTTTCAGATCTTTTTTCATAATTCTCAGGTTTAATCGTCATACTTCAGAGTGATCTTGGTCCCGTAACTTCTGTCCTCCAGTTTTGTAGCTTCGGTGATCACACTTTTCTTTCCTCCCTTCTCCACAAAATCGACAGCCGCCCGTATCTTGGGCGCCATGTTCCCTTCACCGAACATTCCGAGGCGAAGATACTTCAAAGCGTCGTTCCTGTCAAGAAATTCGACGATCTCCTGGTCTTTTTTCTTGTAATTGATATAGACGTACGGCACATCGGTAAGGATATAGAACTCTTCGGCCCCGATGGTGGAAGCAAGCAGCGAGGAGGAGAGGTCCTTGTCCACCACCGCCTCTTCGGCCCGGAGCATGTTCTCTTCATCCGGATATACGGGAATACCCCCTCCGCCGGCGGCGATAACAATATGACCCCGGCGGGCCAGCTCTTCGACCATGGGCGCATTGAGGATCCGGTGCGGACGGGGGGAAGGAACTACACGCCGCCAGCCGGAAAGATCCTCTTTCACCTCTTTCTTGAACACCCATCCTTTCTCCCGTGCCAGCTTGTCCGCCTGCTCACGGGTATAGATCCGGCCGATACGTTTGGAAGGGTTCCGGAAAGCGGGATCATCCGGATCGATGAGCACCTCCGTCACCAGGGTCACCACATTGCGGCGGATGCCGTGGCGTTGCAGTACATTGTGCAACATGCGCTCGATCATGTATCCGATGCCACCCTGCGAGTCGGCCACACAAATATCCAGCGGCATCTGGACAATACCATACACCTGTTCGCCGGCGTCGTTACGCAACAGGATATTCCCCACCTGGGGGCCGTTACCGTGGGTAAGCACCAGGTTATATCCCTCCCGTAACAGAAAAACAAGATTCTCCAGCGTATCCGTCGTATTCTGCTCCTGCTCCTCAATGGTACCTAACTGATTATCCCGCAAGAGCGCATTGCCTCCCAGTGCAACAACCGCAAGTTTTCCCATATCATTTATTATTGATCCGGCATCAGATACAAACTTAGAAAAAAAACATCCGTCCCCTAAAAATAGACATAATTATCGTATCATTATACACATCCTGCATATCATTATGTTTTTTTATCGGGATTTATTCTATATTTAACCCGAATTAAGCGCCGGGATCTTATTATCAGAGTTTTGTGCTGAGGTAAAATATTTGTCCGGATCGATCCGGGATGCAACGTTTTTTTGATGAATGCGGTCATCTTTTCAATAAAACTATTTAAGTTTATTTTTAACATTACTATCTTCGTGCTTACGCAAATATGAAGATCCGGAAAAAATATCTCATAATACTCGCTGTTGGACTGTTGTCCCTGGCGGGATGCAAGAAAGGAACCGTGTCCCATGAAAAGCAGGGTGAGATCATTTATGACATAGAGTACTTGAAGAACGATCTGAAGAACTTCAACACCGACATGTTGCCGAAAAAACTGACGGTCCGTTTCAAGAACAACAACACGGCCATGGAGATCAACGGTTTTTTCGGTTTGTTCAATATTTGCAATGTAGTGAATACCGATAAAAAGACCAATATCACCTACCTGACCGTTCTCGACAAAAAGTTCTACTATGAAGGGGATTACAATGAGCCGGCAGCGGGGTTCGGGAGCATTCCCAGGCTTAAAATAAAACAGGGAAAGCAAACCAAAGAGATCTGCGGGTATATCGCCAAAGAGGCCTTTGTGGTGCTGCCAGACAACAATGTCCCCATCCCCATTTATTATACCACCGACATCCCCATAAAGAATCCCAATCGCGCCACGCCTTACAGTGACATCAACGGTGTGCTTCTTGAGTTTTATCTCAACGTCAGCTCGCTCAAGATGAAACTCACGGCCACAGGCATTTATTTTAAGGATATCGATGACAAGGTCTTTGCCCGCCGGAAAGATTACATCAAAGTCTCCCGGAAACAGCTGGAAGAGATCCTTACAAAACTGATGAAGTGAGATATTCTTTTTTCTTTCCGTTTTTTCTCTTCCTCACGCAATAATTCTTTCCGATTTACTTTTTCTTTGTACGTCTCTTTATTTATTTTGCAAAAAAACAGTGCGTGAAAAACAGTAAGAACAAAAAGCCCGGGAGAAAAAAGAAAAAAAGCATTTTCAGGGATGAGCGTTTCCGGATCATCGTAGGCACCTTCCTGATCTTGTTTGGTCTTTATCTTCTCTTTGCGTTGATCTCTTATTTCTTCACCTGGAAGGCGGATCAGAGCTTTGAAACCGGCAGGGTGATCTCGGGTGCGGAAGTACAGGTGCAGAACTGGTCCGGCAAATGGGGAGCTAAGCTATCCGATCTCTTGATATACAGATGGTTTGGTGTCTTTTCCTTCACCATCCCCCTGCTCTTTCTGTATGCCGGACTCCGTCTGTTCAAAGTAAAAACGCCCCCTTTTAAAAGGGTTTTCTGGTTCCTTTTTTCCTTAACCATTCTCGGCTCGTTATCCATTGCTTTCATCCTGGGTGATTCCAATGGTTACCTGGGCAGCGGTTTCGGAGGTGAGTTCGGATATTTCACCACCGCCTGGCTGAACAGTCTGCTGGGACGCATAGGGGATGCTTTCCTGCTCATCTTCCTGAACATCGTCTTTTTCCTGACCTTTTTCCACGTGCCTGTCATCCTTTTCCGCAAAAGATCTGCAGATCATCAGGAGGATCCGGCTGTCGCCGGGGCTGTGGAGGATATTCCCGGTGATGATGCTGGTGAAGAAGCAGATGCCGGACCCCATACGGTGACCTTTGAAGAAGATGATATCCCTGAGCCTGCTCCCCCCGGCAATACCGTAGATACAGAAGTGAAAGAGAAAACAAAAGAAGAGGTAACGCTGGAAGTCAGCAAGAAAGATCTCTCCGGCGACCAGGTCTCTGAAGATGAGATCAACAGCCAGCCGTATGATCCCACGCTGGATCTTTCCGACTATCATTTCCCGCCTGTTGACCTGCTCATCGATTACGAGTCGAACAATACGCCGGTGACGCGTGAGGAGCTGATGAACAACAAGAACAAGATCGTCGAGACGCTGGCCCATTACAAGATCAAGATCGATAAGATCAAAGCCACCATCGGTCCCACGGTCACTTTGTATGAGATCGTTCCGGCGCCGGGTATACGTATCTCCAAGATCAAGAACCTGGAGGATGACATCGCCCTGAGCCTGGCAGCCCTGGGCATCCGCATCATCGCCCCCATCCCGGGGCGCGGCACCATCGGCATCGAGGTGCCCAACCTCAATCCTGAGATCGTCTCCATGCGATCGCTGATCACCTCACGTGCTTTCCGGGATGCCGATTATGACCTGCCGGTAGCGCTGGGGCGCACCATCTCCGGCGATCCCTATCTCTTCGACCTGGCCCGGGCCCCACACCTGCTGGTCGCCGGCGCCACAGGACAGGGAAAATCGGTAGGCCTCAACGTGATCATCACCTCCCTCCTCTACCGCAAGCATCCCGCCGAGCTGAAGTTCGTGTTCGTCGACCCTAAAAAGGTGGAACTGGCCCTCTACTCCAAACTGGAAAAACATTACCTGGCCATGATGCCGGATGCGGAGGAGACCATCATCACCGACACTGACAAGGTGGTGAACACCCTCAACGCCCTCACCATTGAGATGGACAACCGCTATGACCTGCTTACCCTGGCCCATGTAAGGTCGGTGAAGGAATACAACGAGAAGTTCAAAGCACGTCGTCTCAACCCCGAGAAGGGACACCGCTACATGCCCTACATCGTCCTGGTGATCGATGAGTTCGCCGACCTGATCATGACCGCCGGCAAGAATATCGAGTTTCCTCTGACGCGTCTGGCACAGATGGGACGTGCCGTAGGCCTCCATCTGGTGATCGCCACCCAGCGACCCACCACCAATATCATCACGGGCACCATCAAAGGCAACTTCCCCACCCGTATCGCTTTCAAGGTAACCGCGATGATCGACTCGCGCACCATCCTCGACAGCCCGGGGGCCAACCAGCTTGTGGGACGGGGAGACCTGCTCATCGGCTCCGGCAGCGACCTGACACGTGTGCAGTGTGCCTATATTGACACCTCTGAAGTGGAGTCCATCACCGAATTTATCTCAAAGCAACAGAGCTACTTCAGCGCTTATGAGTTGCCCGAATACAGCGGCGAAGAAGGGGAAGGCACCGCCGATGTCGACCTGCAGCACAGGGATCCCTTCTTTGACGAAGCTGCCCGCGTGGTGGTACAGAACCAGCAGGGGTCCACCTCCCTCATCCAACGGAAACTCTCCATAGGTTACAACCGGGCCGGACGGATCATCGACCAGCTGGAAGCCGCCGGCATCGTCGGGCCTTTCGAGGGTAGCAAAGCCCGGCAGGTACTCATCCCCGACGAATATACTTTGGAACAGTTGTTGCGGGACCTTAACAAGTAAAACATTGAGCCGGAAGCCTATGAAGATCCTGTATGCCATACTCCTCCTCCCCTTCCTTCTGCTCCACCCGGCAACGGTCAGGGCCCAGGAAGATCCCCAGGCGGAAAAGATCCTGAATGACCTGTCGGAAAAGTCCAAAGCGCTGCAGCCTTTTCGCATCGTCTTTGATATCACCACCGTAGATCTGCAGGACAAATCCCAGAATACCGCCCACGGAGAGCTCATCCTGAACGGGAAAAGATATGTGCTGAAGAACGGAGATTCCGAGATCTGGTTTGATGGCAAAACGATCTGGAATTATCTCCCCGACGTCAACGAGGTCAACGTGATGGTCCCCGATACGGGCGACCACTCTTTCCTGGCCAACCCCCGGCAGCTTTTTTCAGATTATCAGGAGAGGTTCAAGTTCCATTTCATAGGAGAAAATGTCGCTGATGGAAAAAAACTGTGGGTCATCGATCTCTATCCGTACGATCTCAACGAATCCTATTCCCGCCTGCGGTTACAGATCGACCAGATGACCCATCTGCTGTACTCGGCACGTTATTTCGGCAAGAACGGTACCCATTACCTTATCGTGATCCGGCAGATCGAACACCTGAAAAAAGCTCCTCCGTCCCTCTTCACATTCAACCCGGAAGAGCACCCTGATGTGGAGGTGATCGACCTGCGGGACAATAATTAAAAAGAGTGCCCATGAACAGTAAGACACGCATCCTAACCACCCTGGACCACCGGATACCTGACAGGATCCCGATAGATTTCGGGGCCACTCCTGTGACAGGGATCCATGTGCTGGCCATCGAGAACCTGAGGAACTATTTCGGTCTGGAAAAAAGACCGGTGAAGGTGAACGAACCTTATCAGATGCTGGGAGAGATCGAAGAGGACCTGGCCGCCATCCTTGAGACCGATGCTATGGGTGTGCAACCACGCAACACCATGTTCGGCTTTCCCAATGAGGGATGGAAACCGTTCCGTACACCCTGGGGACAGGAAGTGCTGGTACCGGAAAAATTCAATGTCACCTACAATGACCTGGGGGATGTGTTCATGCATCCCGAAGGAGACACTTCGGTGCCACCCTGTGCCAAAATGCCGGTGAACGGTTATTTTTTTGATGCGATCCCGCGCCAGGACCCTATTGACCATAACAACCTGAACGTGGAGGACAATCTGGAGGAGTTTTCTGAGATCAGCGATGAAGACCTCCGTTATTTCACGGAAGAGATCGGCAAAGCTTATGATACGGGCAAAGCGGTAGTGGCCAATTTCGGAGGGACGGCCCTCGGAGATATCGCCCTGGTGCCTGCCCTGCAACTGAAACACCCCCGGGGGATCCGCGATGTCACGGAATGGTATATGGCCACGCTCATGCATCCGGACTATGTCAAGGAGATCTTTGCCTATGAGACCGATATCGCCCTGAAAAACCTGGAGAAGCTGAACCGGGCTGTGGGCGATAAGGTGGACGTGATCTTCCTCTGTGGCACCGACTTCGGTACGCAGAATTCACAGTTCTGCTCCGAAGAGACCCTCCTCGACATGTACGGGCCCTTTTACCGCAAGCTTACCGACTGGATCCATGCGAACACGCATTGGAAGGTCTTCAAGCACTCCTGTGGATCTGTGGAACCTTTCATAAAGCACTTCATCGATTTCGGTTTCGACATCCTCAACCCGGTGCAGGTGAGCGCTACCGGTATGGACCCGGAACATCTGAAGAGCAGTTTCGGGGAACACATCGTTTTCTGGGGCGGTGGCGTGGACACCCAGCATGTGCTGCCCTTCGGTACCCCCGCAGAGGTGGAAGCCCAGGTGCTTAAGCACTGTGAGATCTTCGGCCGGGACGGAGGCTTCGTCTTCAACACCGTTCACAACATACAGGCCAACGTGCCCGTGGAGAACCTGGTGGCCATGCTGAATGCTGTCAGAAAATTCAACGGTCGGCCGCTGCTCTCCTGACAGACCGCCTTACCGGCTGTTCACCTTCTTCAGGAAGGCGGGATCCATCTTCACCACTTTGCGGTCATAGGTTATCAGACCGTTGGTCTCGGTCTCTACATCGGTGATCTGGGTATACACACAAGCACTCAGGCCCGGCTTCACCCTCAGTTTGACGATCTGTCGGAAATAGTTGCTGTACCTGCTCTGCAGCTGCTTCACATCGCTCATCTTCCTGTATCCCCAGTTTTTTTTCACCCAGGTATGACCGTTGACGGCCAGTCCCAGCCCGCCATACTCTCCCAGGACGATGGCCCGGTCTTTCTGGGCCGGCGGAGCTTTCGGGTCGGGATAGTGATGGATATCATACACGTCACCCACGCCGCGGTCGGTCCAGCCGCTGGCAGCATCGATCAGACGGGTGGGATCCAGATCTCCGATGAAGTTCACGATACCCGGCGTATCGAACTGACCCCATCCTTCGTTGAAAGCCACCCACATGATGATGGAGGGGTGATTGAATTTCGTCAGGATCATCTGTTTCAGTTCCTGTCTGAACTGCCGGGCCGAAGCTTCCGTACGCACGATGTCCGGCTGGTCAGGGCGTATGTAACGGTCGCCGCTGGGCATGTCCTGCCATACCAGCAGGCCCAGGCGGTCGCACCAGTAATAAAAACGCCGCGACTCCACCTTCACATGCTTGCGCAGCATGTTGAAGCCCATCTTTTTGATCATCTCCAGATCATATTTCATAGCTGCCTCCGTAGGGGGTGTGTAGATGCCGTCGGGCCAGAAGCCCTGATCAAGGGGACCGTTCTGGAACAAAAAACGTCCGTTGAGCATCATCCTCACAATACCCTGGCGGTCCTTGCCCAGAGATATCGACCGCATGCCGAAATAACCTTCTACCCTGTCCACGGGTTTTCCATTATGCAGGAGGGTTATCTCCATGTCATACAGGTCGGGATGGGCAGGTGACCAGAGGTGTAGATCCTGCTCCGGCAGGTTGAAAGTGACTGAGTCGGGCATACCGGTATGGCAGGCGATCTCTTCCCCGTCGTATTTAACAACTATCCTGACGCTGTCACCCGTTTCCGGTCGTGCAGCGGAGGTCACCACGGTCACCTCCCGTCCGGAGATCTCCGTATAGATCCTGTAATCGCGGATGTGATGTACCGGCACGGGCTCCAGCCACACTGTCTGCCAGATACCGGAGGTGGGTGTGTACCAGATACCGTGCGGACGACTCACCTGTTTGCCACGGGGTTGCGTACCCTGGTCGGTGGGATCCCATACGGCCATGACCACTTCCTGTTCTCCCGCCGGCTTGAGATGGTCCGTGATATCAAAGACAAAAGGATCGTATCCTCCCTGGTGCATGCCTGCAAACCGGCCGTTCACCCACACCTTGGTCTCCCAGTCGGAGGCCTCCACATGCAGAAGGATCCGTTGCCCCCGCCAGGCGGCCGGCAACGTGAACCTGCGGTGGTACCAGATCACCTGGTCCGCATCCACCCTTTCCTGCACACCCGACAGGCACGACTCCACCGGGTAGGGCACCCGTATCTTCCCGTCCCATCTCCACGGCTGCTCCTCGTATCGCTGGCGTATGCCGTAGTCCCACAGGCCGTTCAGATTCATCCATTCCCGGCGCACCATCTGCGGACGGGGATACTCCGGCCAGGGATGATCGACAGAGACACTGTCACTCCAGGGCGTCGGCAAAGAACACTCCCCCGGTTTCCAGCCCTGCTGGGCTGACAACAACCCGGGCAATAAGAAAATAAACAACAGAAAGAGATAGAATGATCGTTTCATAACTTTTTCTTTTGGGTGGGAAGAAAAGTGTCTCCTCCCCGGGATCAAGAAATATCAAAAACCGTTCTCAGGCACTCTTCCGGTCCCGGCTCGGATGTTTTTTCAGGTTCACTTTTTTCAGATAAAAGTGCATCCTTCTTTTGGACCGGCGCAGCAGCATCAGATGATCTATGGCCATCAGCGGATGGCGCAGGATCATGCGGGGACCCGACCAACGCATGATGGTGCGTATCCGCTCCCGCATCTCCCGGCCGTAGCAATGGACCGGGCATACCTCACATACCGGCTTGTCCTCCCCGAAAAGACAACGATGATACTTCATGGTCGCATACGAAAAAACCTCAGCACACGCTTCACACATCTCCCCCTCCGGATGATGATGCGCCCTGCAATACATCCGGATCATCGTCTTCACCGTCACTATCTCGCGTTCCTTACGCTTCCTGAAAATATTGATCATGATCTTTGTTCGTAATCCTTTCAAACATTCACTCATTCCCTGTCCGAACGGCCCCGGCCGGGCGGGAATCATTCAATCATTCCCCGTCCGACCGGCGTCAGCCGGGCGGGAATCATTCAATCATTCACTCATTCCATATCCTCCATGCCTTCTCCGCCTGTTGCTTCAACATCTCCAGGCCGTTGATCACCGTGGCACCCTGCTCTTTCCCCAGTTTCATGAAGAGGGTCTCGGAGGGGTTGTACACAAGGTCATACAGCAGGTGTTCCGGCGTCAGGTAACGGTAAGGGATCTCCGGGCAGGTGTCGGTGACGGGGAACATACCCAGCGGTGTGGTATTTACCAGCACCTTGATCTGCTGCAGCATGGGACCGGTGAGCTCATTGTAGCGGATCGTTTTCTCTCCTTTCGGTTTCCGGGAGAGATACCACACCTCCAGGCCCAGTTTTTTCAGGACATAACCCACAGCCTTGGCCGCCCCGCCGGTACCCAGCACCAGCGCAAAGGTATGCCAGGGTTTGAGCAGAGGCTTTAAAGTCACCTCAAAACCCCAAACATCGGTATTGTATCCTGTCAGGTGCATGCGGTCCCCCTGTGGGACGATGCGGATGGTGTTGACCGCCTGCACGGCAGCAGCCTCCCCCGCCAGCTCGTCCAGATAGGGAATGATCTTTTCTTTGTAAGGGATCGTGACGTTCAGTCCCGCCAGGTCTTTTACCGACGTGATCAGTCCGGGGAACTCATGGATCGACTCAAGGGGAAAGTTCTCATACGAAACATCTGTGATCCCTTCGTTGCGGAATTTCTCTGCAAAGTATTTTTCGGAGAAAGAGTGCGATAGGGGAAAACCGATAAGTCCGAACCTGCGCATGACAAAAATTATTTTTTCCTGGCGGCCAGGTATTCCAGCAGGATGATCGTCAGCACCCCTGCCAGCACGAACACCATGGACCAGATCACCTCAGCACTCCAGTGATCGGGGACATATTTATTATACCGCAGGATGGTATCACCGGCTTCATTGTACACGGCCTTTTGCCAGGGCCACAGCAGGTTCAGCGAACCGATCACAAAACCCGTCAGCAAGGCGATGGTGACATTGCGGTAGTTCTTCAGGACCCAGGAGAGCAGACGGGAGAAAGCGATCAGCCCGATGACAGCCCCCACGGCCACAGGCAGCAGGACCTGCAGGTTCATGGTGTTGACGCCGTCCACAAAGATCAGCTCATAGTTCCCCATCAGCACCAGCACAAAAGAGCCCGAAAGGCCGGGAAGCATCATGCTGCAAGTGGCTACCACACCGCACAGGAGGAGATACCAGACATTATCATTGGGCGTGGCCTGTGAGAAGAGAGAGATCCCTGCCGCGATCGCTACACCTATCAGCAGGAAGATCACCGCCCCGGCATTCCAGCGCTCCACCGTCTTACCCACATACCAGATAGAGGCCAGGATCAACCCGAAAAAATAGGCCCAGGTATAGACCGGATAATATTCAAAGGTATAGCCCAGGATCCGGGCCAGAGCAATAATGCTGAGCAGGACGCCGAGAAAGACACTGGTCAGGAACCACAGATCGGTATGCGCGATGAACCCTTTGATGTCGCCTTTCAGCAACAATCGCACCGCTTTGACATCAAATGATCTGAAGGCATGGATAAAACGTTCATAGATACCGGTGATCAGGGCGATGGTACCCCCCGACACCCCGGGGATAATATTCCCGATGCCCATGGCGATCCCTTTCAGAAAATCCAGAATATATTCGTTCCCTTTTTTCATTTCTTGTTTTAAGGTAAAAAAGACCCTCCCTGCAGGGACAACGGTCCTTACGCCATAATGGTAAGTAGTATGCCGGTCAGGCTTTTTTGATCTTCATATCATCCGGCAGGAAGCGGTAGAAAGTATCTCCTCTCAGTCCTACCCTGAGCGCTTCGAGGGCGATCACCTCCTTGGGATTGATGTTACCCAGGTTGACATTAGCCCCCAGCAGCTTGATGAACCAGGCCTGCTGCGACTTGTTGGGGGCTTCCCAGATCACATCGTCAATATCCACATGTTCAATGATGTCATCGATCAGACTGCGGTTGACCGAACCGTCCTTATGATACAGACCGATGGTACCGCTCTCCCGGGCTTCGCCGATGACCTTCCAGGAGCCTGCTTCCAGCTCGCTCTTCATGTATCCTACCCACACATCATCGGGCACAGGCACATCACTGGTCTTACTCCCCACTTCCGAGACCACCGTCACCTGTTCTGACAATATCCGTATGTATTCCAGCTTTTTCTCATGGGGGAGTACGATGGAGCCGTCAGACACCTCGGCATATTCCATCCCGAAAAGGTCGAGGTACCTGCGGTAATCATCAAAAGCCCCCCGGATCACAAAAGCTTCGAACATGGTGCCGCCGAAATAGGTCTTTATCCCGGCCTCCTTGTACAACTTCACCTTTTCCTTCAGTCCGGGCGTGATCATGGAAGTACCAAAACCCAGTTTGACGATGTCGATATACGCTCCGGAGATCTGGAGCATATCTTCGGCTTCACGCAGGGCCAGTCCTTTGTCCATGACCATGGTGAGACCTTTTTCACGCGGGCTCGTGGTCCGTTCAGGCAGATAGCTCATTTGATAGTTCATGATATCACTTTTTAAGTTGATCGATCAGCATGTTCACTTCCCGTACGGAAGAGAGCTGCGGGAATCTTTCCAGAAAGATCTTCACTCCTTCCGGGTCCTTTGCCAGGGCCTGCCCGAAAAACTCCTCCCCTTCTGCGATCCTGCCCTCCAGAAAGCGTACCGTGCCTTTCATATACATCAGAAGAGCATGCCCGGGAAGGTGCCGGCAGGCATCCTCCAAAGCGCTCTCCAGCTCACTCATCTCTCTCATCTCGTAGAGAAGTGTGAGGTAATCCAGCCAGAACACGATATTCTCGGGGTCTTTTTGGGTAATGTTCCGGATAAGGGACAGCCGCTCAAATGCAGGCCGTGTATTCTCCCATATCAGGAAGAGCTCATGGTTGAAAACCGTATTTTCAGGATCTGCCGCAAGCGCCCGCATACAGCACACCTCGGCATCGCTGTTCAGGTTCATCATACGATATAACTGTGCTGCACGATAACAGGGCTCCGGGTCTTCCGGATTCTCTCCGGCAGCGACCTTGTACCAGCTTAGGGCTCTCCTGTTCTCCCCTGTCATTTGATAACAATGCCCCAGCAACAGCATGGCCTCCACATCCTCAGGGTTCCTGTGCAGGTATCTTCCCAGTATCTCTATGGCCTCAGGATAACGCTCCATGTACATCAGCACCCGTCCCCTGTTAAAGAGCCCGTCGGGCGAAGTGGGATGAATGGCCAGCTGAAAATCAAATGCTTCCAGCGCTTTGTCATAGTTGCCGGTGTTCAGGTAGACCTCCCCCAGATTGTTCCAGGCACCCTCATCAAAAGGCTCTTCTTTCAGATATCTCTCGTAGATCTCTATGGATCGCTTTTCGTTACCTGTCTGCTGACAGAGAAAAGCCAGTTCGAACATGGCCTGGATATCAAAAGGGTTCTGATCATAGGCCTGTTCCATATATTTCAGGGCTTTCCTGTAATATCCCGCCATCTCCAGCTCGGTCCCTGCCTGGAAGGCAATGTCTCCCTCCATCCCGGCACCCAGCGACAAGGCCTTGTCAAAATCCTTTACCGCTTCCTCTGCCCGCTCCAGATGGGAGAAGGCAAAACCACGCAATAAAAAGACCTCGTAATTATTGGGATCCAGACGGGTGAGGGGATCCAGCACCTCAAGGGCCAGAAGATAATCGGAACGTGCCAAAAAGATATCTGCTTTTTTCAGGATCAGTGAAAAAGCCGAAGGATGCTGCCGCAGGGCAAGCCGTACCGTCTGCTCCGCCTTGTCATACTGACCCTTGTCGAGGTATGCGTCGATGATCTCCTCATAGTCGGACACATCCATATACCTGACGATCCCCTCCCGGCGCATCCGCTCAAAACGGCTCACCAACCTGTTCTCTTTCTCCTCTTCAGGAAACTCTTCCTTTTCTTCTCTCATAAGTAAAAAACAATAACGGCACAAAGTTACAATAAATACCGCGTATTTCACCACAAATGTTCGGCCGGTCTATTCAATCAGCGATAGATCTCTTTCCGTGCCGCCAGCAGCGTATTCTTCAGCAGGGATACGATGGTCATGGGCCCCACACCACCCGGCACAGGGGTGATGTAACTGCTTTTGGGAGCAACCGTCTCAAAATCAACATCCCCGTATAGCTTCCACCCCGATTTTGTTTTGTCGGACGGGAGGCGTGTGATGCCCACGTCGATCACCGCCACCCCTTCCTTCACCATATCTCCTTTGAGAAAGCCTGCTTTCCCGAGGGCCGCGATCACAATATCGGCCTGCCGCGTGATCACCCCGAGGTCGCGGGTGCGACTGTGACACACGGTCACGGTGCAGTTACCCGGGTCGGCCTTGCGGGCCAGGAGTATACTCATGGGTTTCCCGACGATATTGCTGCGGCCTATCACCACACAGTGGCGTCCCTCCGTCGGGATCCCATAGCGTTTTATCAGCTCCAGGATGCCGGCGGGCGTGGCCGAGATAAAAGCCGGCAGACCGATCACCATCCGCCCTACATTGACCGGATGGAATCCATCCACATCCTTCTCCGGCAGGATGGTCTCGATCACCTTCTGTTCATCCAGATGCTCCGGCAGAGGCAGCTGTACGATCAGTCCGTCAATGGCTGGATCCCCGTTGATCCGCCGCACCTGGTCCAGCAGCTCCTCTTCGCGGACATCCTCCTTCAGGCGGATCACCGTGGAGTCGAAACCCACCTCGCGGCAGGCTCTCTCCTTGGCAGCCACATAGGTCTCGCTGGCACCGTCATGCCCCACCAGGATCGCAGCCAGATGAGGTGCCCTGCCGCCGCTCTTTTTCAAGGCTTCCACCTCCCCCCTGATCTCCTCCCGGATCTCAGCGGAGGTCTTTTTTCCGTCTATAAGTGTGTACATGGTAGTTATGAGTTATTAGTATCGAGTTTCGAGTTTCGAGTATCGAGTTTCAAGTTTCGAGCACCCCCGTCCGACTGGCGTCAGCCCCGTCCGAATGGACATTCGTCCGGGCGGGCAGCACCTAGCACCTAGCACCATCAAACATAAAACTTTTTTCCTCCGGGTTTACCCCGTCTGCAGTGACTTTTTTCAAAAAGATACTAACAATACCGGGATCCTGTCCTGATCGCATGCACAACAGATTTTTTCTATTGTATAATAAGGGTTAATTTCGCAGCATGATGAGAGTATGGGTAGAACAACACGTTTATGCCATTCTGGCCACGGTGATCTTTCACCTGATCCTGGCGATCATCTTCATGATCGTGAAGATCAGGGCCCTCCCGGAGAGAACCAGTCAGCCCGTGCTCATCACCTTTGAGCAGCCCCCGCCCCCGCCACAGGAAAAGACCCCGGAAGAAAACCCGGTGCCCGACGAAGAGTTGCAGAAGATGCTGCACAACATCCCGGTGAACGAGGCCATGAAGAAGGATGAGAACATGGATGTTAAAAAATACATCGATATGGTCAAGGAGGAGATGATCAAAGAGGGGAAGCTGGACAGGAACAATTATATCGATGAGCAGCACCGGCTGGAGGCAGAGGCGGAAAAAGAGCTTACCAGACCCTTGCCACTGAAAGAGGAGGAAAAACCGGGAGATTCACTGGCCAAAGCAGCCCTGGAAGCTGCCAAATATGCCGGTCCCACAACGGTTAAATATTACCTCCGCGACCGGGTGGCAGAAGACCTGATCATCCCCATTTATAAATGCGAAGGATCCGGCACAGTTGTGGTAAACATTGTGGTGGACCGGTCAGGAAGAGTGATCTCAGCCACCATCGACCCCGATCGATCGGCGACAAGCCCCTGCATGCGTGAAACGGCCCTGCGCGCCGCCCGCCGCAGCCGGTTCAACCCTGACGCCAACGCACCGGAAAAACAGAAAGGTACAATTACCTTTTACTTTGTCCCGCAGGGATAAGGCTACCGCTCCACAAAAACAGATCCACCGGCATAATCACGGGCCATGCGGGTAGAGATATTAAAGGAGAGTGCAACATAAAAGATCCTCACGTCCATGCCGTCAAAAGGATGCTGCCCGTTGCTGTCAGTATAATCCTCGTTCAGGAAATTGGTAAGATAGTATTTTGCCTTGAGGTTGATACCTCCCGGAAACTGCACTCCGGCAAAGACCGACGGCATGAAATGCGGCGTCCTGTTGGAAAACCAGTCCTTGTAAACACTTTTCACATTCCCGTTGAATGTCTTCTCCTTGTAATGAAAGAGCCACTCATATTCGGCTCCCACAAAAAAGAAGGTCTTTTCCATGTTCCCGACCTTGATGGCCAGAGGCAGGCCCAGTGTGTAGGAACGTCTTTTGATCTTGTCTATATCGGGATCCGGTACCTCATCCTGGATGTACCCCACGTTGCGGATCGCCAGGCCGGTATAAATACCACCCCACCGGTAAAAATCAAAATTGATCAGGGGGGAAACATGGAAAAAAGCGGTGAAACGCATGTTGTTGTTCATTTTGTTATTACCGTCCTTGATCGAAGCCCCCTGGAAAAGGAACTCATTACCGAAGGTAAAATAAATATCCGTCTGTTTCTGGGCAAGTGACAACAGAGGCAACAACATCAGCAGCGATGTGGTCAGATAGATCTTTTTCATAACATTCTTCTTTTTAAATGAGCGCTCAAAATACAAAAAAAGCCACTTCAACCCAAAGCAACCATAAAACAAGGTAGCATCAATCTTGTCCCACCCGCCTGACCACACAATAAGTTTGGAGTCCCGTCACTCTCGAGATTTTCAATCTCGTTAGAGTGACGAGCCCGTCCGAACGGACGGTCGTCCGGGCGGGGATGCTCGCAAATGCCGCGAGCGAGCATTTGCGGCATGTGGAGTTGAAAAGAAGTTAAAAGTTGAAAGTGCCTAAGAACAGGCTCATTCTCAGTGTTCCTTAGCGCTGCTTAGCGGCGCTTCGCATAACAGTTCTTTCATGTTGCCTTCATACTGTTCCGCAAAGGTACGCGAAGGCGCAGCGGGGCTTAGCCGGTTCCTGAGTAGCCGAAGGCGTATCGAAGGAGGTCCCTGAGTAGCCGGAGGCGTATCGAAGGGAGGCGGGATCTTCAGAAAAGCGTATCGTTCAGAGGATCAAAACCGGGATCATACGGCTGCAGGATAGCCGGATCACGGGGATCCGTCACTTTCTTCGTCAATCCGGGTGCCAACGGATAAAAGGCAAGTTTTTCTTCCGGTAACATTTCGACGCCGAAGGAACGGGTAACGTATGGCCCGGAGTTCTCCAGCCATTTCCGGCCCTTGTCCGCCGGTAATATCAAAGGCATTCTTTTGCGGGTATTGTGGATGCGGGAGAGCAGAGGACCTGCCGGGACGGTCAGCAGCGTGAAGGTGTGCCATTTTTCACCCGTTTCGCGGTCGGTCCACCGGTCGTACAGACCTGCCAGGGCCAGGGTACGTCCCTCTTTCGGGTGGAGATAATAGGGGATCTTCTTACCGTGGTGATCATGCCATTCGTAAAAGCCCGTGACCGGCAGGATGCAATGTTGTTTTCCGGCCAGATGGCGGAAGGAGGGTTTTTCGGCGATGGTTTCCGAGCGGGCATTGATGGTCTTGTTGCGTATCTCCTGCGCCTGATCCGGCGTTTTCACCCACCGGGGGATCAGTCCCCAGCGGGAGAGCACGACACTGCCGGGATCTTCTGAAGTGATCACCGGCAGCGCAGGATGGTCAAAGGCAGAGAAATAATATGCCGGCTCAAAAGAGAGGCCGGCCGGGAAAGAGACCCGGAACTCTTTTTCCAGTTCCTCACGTACCAGGTCGATGGCTACGGTAAAACACATGTGATCCGGGCTTTATAAAACAAAAATGGGAAGCATTTCAGGACGAAACCCTTCCCATTTTCCCGCTTCCGGATCCGTAGATACCGGTCGCGAGCCAAGCTACAGTTATTATGGCTTCCGCTCTGCAGCTCCTTCTTTCGTCGGAGCCACTCGGCTTCCCGGTTTTGGACTTTCGGCCCTTTTCAGACCTTATATCCTCCGCCGTGGTTCTTTAAAGGGCTTCCTGCCGCGTGGCCGGAGCCTTGCGGTGGGAAGTGGAACCCGGTCGGGCTCTGCCGTTGCCGGCGGGGCCTTTCCTGTTCCCCCTTTCGAAGCACACTCTCCAAAGAACGTCACTTTGTTTCCGGTTTTCCCCGGACCGGTCCTCCGGTCGGTCCCCCTTGCGGGTTTCCTCCCGGGCTTCCTTGCCCTTGCGGGCTGGCCCATGGTCCACCGGACCTTCTGTGAGCGGCTTTGTCGAGCGGGGTTCGTTCCGGTCGGCCTCTTGCGAAACTTCCCTTTCCGAACCCGAAGCTTCTCGAACCAGCCTTTTATCTCTCACTTGGTAGGAACAAATATAAGCACCCTACCAAATTCCTGCAAGTTTTTTTAGGGTTTGTAATCCACAAAAAACGAACAAAGGTTATTAACAATTGTTAATAACTTGCCTGTCCGGATCTATCTTACTGTTAATCAACACTGATTCAGTAAAAAGGCAGGATACGGCAGGTGCAGCTCTTCCTCCCGGACATGCACTTTTCTGCCATTTCAGTTTTTTTTTTCTCAAAAATAGTATCTTTGCTTCGTCAAACCTTTAGGTAACATTATGATTAAAAAGATTCTGATCGCTAACCGGGGCGAGATTGCGCTTCGTATCATCAGATCCTGCAAGGAGTTACAAATCCAATCCGTTGCCGTCTTCTCAGATATCGATCGCTATGCTATGCATGTGCGTTTTGCCGATGAGGCCTACCCCATTGGGCCGGCCCCCTCGTCAGAGAGTTATCTGAACATGGACAAGATCCTGGAAGTAGCCAGGAAGAGCGGTGCGGATGCGATCCATCCCGGTTATGGGTTCTTATCCGAAAACGCAGAGTTTGCCGAGAAGGTAAAAGCTGCCGGGCTGATCTTTATCGGCCCCGAACCGGAAGCCATCCGCACCATGGGCGACAAGATCACAGCCCGTAAAAAGATGATCGCTTCCGGCGTTCCGGTAGTACCGGGTACCGAGCAGGTTATCAGCAGTGAAGAAGAAGCCCGCCGGATCATCCGGGAAACAGGTCTGCCTGTCATGCTGAAAGCCTCCGCCGGCGGCGGTGGCAAAGGCATGCGCCTGGTATATAAAGAGGAAGACCTGATGCGCGCCCTGCGGGCCGCCCGCTCCGAAGCGGGTACTGCCTTCGGGAATGATGCCGTATATATAGAAAGGTATATCGAATCTCCCCATCACATCGAGTTCCAGATCCTGGGCGACCAGCATGGAAACTATATCCACCTGGGAGAACGGGAATGCTCGGTGCAGCGCCGTCATCAGAAAGTGATCGAGGAATCCCCCTCGCCCCTGATGACCCCGGAACTGCGTGAAGAGATGGGAGAGGCTGCCATAGCTGCCGCCCGTGCCGTCGACTATGTGGGGGCCGGCACCATCGAGTTCCTCGTGGACGACGATCTCAACTATTACTTCCTGGAGATGAACACCCGCCTGCAGGTGGAACATCCCGTTACCGAAATGGTGGTGGGCATCGACCTGGTGAAAGAGCAGATCCTCATCGCACAGGGAGAAAAGCTGAGCTTCGCCCAGAAGGAGATCTCCCAGAAAGGCCATGCTGTAGAGTGCCGGATCTATGCGGAAGATCCCAATAAGAACTTTATGCCCTCTCCGGGAAAGATCAGAAGACTGAGAAAACCCCACGGTCCGGGCGTCAGGGTGGACGACTATGTCTATGAGGGCTACAAGATCCCCATCTATTACGACCCGATGATCTCGAAGCTGATCACCTACGGCGCCAACCGGGAAGAGGCCATCATGCGTATGATCAGGGCCCTCAACGAATACCGCATCGTGGGCGTGAAAACCTCCATCCCCTTCCTGAAAAAGATCATGAAGAACAAACATTTTCAGGAAGAACTGTACAATACCCACTTCATAGAAAAATACCGGAAAGAACTCTTTGCCAAAGAACACACCCCCAAAGAGAAAGAAGTGGAGGACCTGGCAGCCATCACGGCACTGGTACAGTACCTTGAAGACAGGAAAGCCACCATCGATGAGACCTCGGCTATCCCTGAATTCCGTAGTGCCTGGCGTGACTTTGGCAGAAAACAGGCAGTTCTTTCACGTATCTGAACATAAAGATCATGACCCCTTTGGAAATAGAACTCAAGGACAGGACCGTCCAGGCTGAGATCCTGGAAAGGAATGGCCATTTTATCACGGCCTCCATCGACGGTAAGATCTATGAGATCGACCTGCAAAAGATGGAATCCGGCATCTACTCCATCCTGCACAAGGGAAAATCCTATGAGATGGAGATCACCCGGAATAAAAAGAAGAACAACTACTCCGTGCAGACCAACGGTCACGACTGGGATATCCAGATCGTCGATGCCGAGATACGCTACCAGCGTAACCACAGCAAAGGGAAGCTGGCCAGCAACATCAATCATATCTCCTCCCCCATGCCGGGCAAGGTGGTAAGCATTCCCGTCAAACCGGGCCAGGAGGTCAAGGAAGGCGAAACGGTCATCATCATCTCGGCCATGAAAATGGAGAGCGAATACAAAGCTCCCAAAGACGGCCGCATTGCGAAAGTCAACGTAAAAGAAGGAGATAACATCGAGGGGAACCAGGTACTGATCACCCTGGAGTAAATACCTGCTCTCAGGTTGGGGTTCATTCATCATCCATTCATCACAAAGGTTATCACTATGTCAACACTTGAAGATAAATTCAGGATCCTGGAAGAAAAGAACCGCCAGGCAGAGCTGGGAGGCGGAGAAGAGCGGATCGAGAAACTGCATAAGACCGGACGGAAAACAGCCCGTGAACGTATCGATATCCTGTTGGACCCCGGCACCTTTGTCGAGATAGACAAGCTGGTGGTGCATCACTGTACCGATTTCGATATGGAGAAGCAGAAGATCCCGGGCGATGGCATCGTGTCAGGTTATGGTAAGATCGACGGCCGGCTGGTATATGTCTTTGCATACGATTTCACCGTTTTCGGAGGATCCCTCTCCCGCACCAATGCCAACAAGATCATCAAGGTGATGAACCTGGCCATGCGAATGGGTGCTCCCATCATCGGCCTGAACGATTCGGGAGGCGCCCGCATCCAGGAAGGGGTAGAGAGCCTCGGAGGATATGCCGACCTTTTCTACCGCAATGTCATGGCCTCGGGGGTCATCCCCCAGATCTCGGCCATTATGGGGCCCTGCGCAGGGGGCGCCGTCTATTCCCCGGCCCTCACCGATTTTATCTTTATGGTGGACAAATCGAGCTATATGTTCGTTACCGGTCCCGACGTGATCAAAACCGTCACCCACGAAGAGGTGACCAAGGAAGACCTGGGCGGCGCCGGCACACACAATACCAAAAGTGGTGTGGCCCATTTCATCGGCGACAGCGATGAACAGGTGCTGATGATGATCCGGGAGCTGATGAGCTTCCTCCCCTCCAACAACATGGAAGACCCCCCCGTAAAAACCACCACCGACGACATCAACCGCGAGGACCCTTCGCTCCACGACCTCGTGCCTACGGATCCCAACAAGCCGTATGACATGAAGGATATCATCATCTCGGTGGCCGATGACAACTATTTCTTCGAGGTGATGCCGCAATATGCCCAGAATATCATTACCGGATTCCTCCGTCTTAACGGTCACCCTGTGGGGATCGTGGCCAACCAGCCCGCCCACCTGGCCGGAGTGCTTGATATCGATGCCTCGGTTAAAGGAGCCCGCTTTGTACGTTTTTGCGATGCTTTCAATATACCTATCGTCACCTTCGAGGATGTGCCTGGGTTCCTGCCCGGAACAACACAGGAGTACGGCGGTATCATCAAGCACGGGGCCAAGCTGCTCTACGCCTTTGCCGAAGCCACCGTGCCCAAGATCACGGTCATCACCCGGAAATCCTATGGAGGGGCTTACTGCGTGATGGCATCCAAGCATATCGGCGCCGATATCAACTATGCCTATCCTACGGCCGAGATCGCCGTGATGGGGCCGGAAGGAGCTGTGAACATCCTTTTCAAGAATATCAAAACAGACGAAGAAAGACAAAAGATCATCGAAGACTACAAGGAAAAATTCGCCAACCCGTATAAAGCTGCCGAACTGGGGTATATCGATGAGATCATCTACCCGCGGCAGACACGTAAAAAGCTGATCCAGGCGCTCGAAATGGCCATCACCAAGAAAAAGGTCAACCCGCCGAAGAAACATGGGAATATTCCTTTGTAAGTTCATAGTTCACAGTTCATAGTTCACAGTTTCGAACTTCGAACTTCCCCGTCCGAACGGCCTCGGCCGGGCGGGAAGCATTCAAGCATTCAAGCATTCAAACATTCACTCATTGCAAAGAACGATCCTATTCCTCCTTCTCCTCTCTCTCCTCCTCCCCTTCACGGTTCTGGGGCAGAAGAAGAAAGCGCTGGAGCCTGTAGATACCACCTGGTACAATCCCGGTGACATCAACTACAATCTCCTGGTAGCTTCCTATCTGGGGGTGGACAAGGATGTCGGTCGTTTTCTCAGTCAGGGCGCCTATGTCAATACCACCACCATGAACGGCAACACGCCGCTGATGCTGGCAGCGGAGGAAGGTCATCTGTCCACGGTCCGTATGCTGGTGCTCCATGATGCCGAAATTGACAAAAAGGACAAGCAGGGCCTCACACCTCTGATGAAGGCGGTGCTGAACGGTTATGCAGAGATCGTGGCCCTGCTCCTGCGCAGCGGGGCAGATATCGAAGCAAAGGACCATCAGGGACGTACCCCCCTGCTGCTGGCCGCTGCCTACGACCGCCCGGCCATAGTTACGCTCCTGCTGGAGAAAGGAGCCGCTCCCGACACTCCCGACAAGCAGGGCACCACCCCCCTGATGGCTGCGGTCTACACCGGCCACAACCACGTGGCCCGTCTCCTGGCCGACCATGGCGCCGACGTGAACAAAGCAGATAAAAAGGGGTTTACGCCCCTGCTCATTGCCGTCCAGCAGGGCAACCGGGAGATGATCCCTTTTCTGTTGCAGCGGGGTGCCGATCTGCATGCGGTCACACGTTCAGACTATTCGGCCCTGCTGCTGGCCGTGCAGGAGAAAGATACGGAAACAGCCCGTCTGCTGCTGGCAGCCGATACGGCAGGTTTCTTCCACGAACAGTCCCGCCCCAATGCCCTTGCCATGGCCGTGGAGAACAAAGATCCCGCCACCAAAGAGCTGCTCATAGACAACGATTTCCGCCTGAAAAAAACACTCTTTCTCGACAAAATGCATCTGGGCGGCGAACTGCTCGTCAACGATCAGGACTTCATGCCGGGGATCTTTTTCTCAATGACCGAAGGGGTCACGCAACTCTCCCTCCAAACCGGCTTCCTCTACCGGGCCTTCCCGGCCCGTATCCTCCGTCAGGAATCGGATCACACCTTCTGGCAGTTGCGTGAATACAGGGGTATCGTTTATGCAGGTCTGGGCAGGGAATTCACCTTCAACAGCAAAGCGGAAAAGAAAACACTCACCTACGGGGCCGATGTCCGGCTGAACGTGGTCTGGTCTTTCGGTCCCCAGTATTCCGGGAGCGTGAAAACACCTCCCACGGTGGTCTCCCCCTCCCCTTCGGCAGGCCTTTTCCTGAACATCCGCTCTGTGGGTATCCATGCCGGTTACACCTTGCTCGACCTGCATACCTATGATCTCTCCCGCAGTCATTTCTCACTGAGCATCTCCTGGATCATCAACCGGAAGAAGATCACAGGTACGGAAAAAACGATCTCATGGTACGATCATTAGACAGAACAATGAAACAGATCCTTACATTACTCACCCTTGCGGCTCTCCCGTGGCTCTTTCTCCCCGGATGCGACAAGGACAATATCTACCAGGAGGTGGACTGCAGTCTCTGCTTTGCTGCCCCGCCCGACAGTGGGTTTGTACATCCCGAGATCACTATCAACGCCTCCAACACGGCCGTGCCTGTCACGGTATATGAAGGACCGGTAGAATCGGGGAAGGTCGTCTTCAGCGACACTTTCTCCATCCCCACCCCCCGCATAGGATTACCGACAGGAAAGACCTATTCACTGACAGCCACCTATGTCAAAGACCAGGATACGATCATCGTCATCGACGGCGACAAACTGGAGGTGAAAAAAGCGGTCGGGCAGTGCGGAGGCACCTGCTATGTGGTCACAGGCGGCTTCTATGATCTGAAGCTGAGGGAGTGACAGGGAATTGGAAGGATGATCGTCGAAGGTCGAAAGTCTAAGGGTCGAAAAGTAGGAAAAGTGGAAAGAGTGGGGAAAGAACGATGAAGAGATGAAGAGATAATGCGATACCTGCCTGCCGGCAGGCAGGATGCGAAAACAACTCCACATTCTAGACACTCCACACTCAATTGACCCCGCTGCGCCTTCGCGTAGCCGCTACGGCGGAGCAAGGGAGGGGTCGAAGTCAGGTAGCCGCAGTTACGCCTGCGGTATGGGATGTGTCCCCCTCTATCCACAACCCCGAGGGGTTGAAGAAAGATAAACGATGGGACTCCGTATCTAACCTTTTTTCTGTAACCCCTCCGGGGTTATTTCTCTATTTTTCCGATGTATTTCCCCCGGGCGTAACCGGGGCTACTCTCTGCAGCCCCTCCGGGGCTGGGTGAAGATTGAAGGGTCGAAGGGTGAAAGGTCGAAAAGTCGAAAGTCCAAGGGTCGAAAAGTCAAAGAGTGGGAAGAGTGCATAGAGCATAGAGCGTAGCGCATAGAGCAAAACCACCCAGCACCCTGCACCCTGCAACCAGCAACCACCAACTTTTAATTTTAGCTCACTTTTAACTTTTAACTCCTCCCAACCCGATACTCGATACTCGCAACTCCACACTCCACACTCCACACTCCACACTCAAAATATAGGTATTTAATTACCTATTTTAATACCTATTTTAATACCTATTTAAATAGGTATATCCACCGGACTCAGGAGTGAAACACCAGCAGGGGCACCCGGGTGTGGAAATACATCTTGCGTGTTACGCTCGGGTAGAAGAGCTTTTCGATAAGATTGCGGCGATGGGTCGTCATCGCCACAGCGCTCACCGGATGCTTGAGAATAAGGTCATTGAACCCCTCCACCACATCTTCCTGGTGTATGACCTGACATTCCACCTCCATGTCGGGATAGGAATCCCGGAAATATTTCAGCAACCCTTCCATTTTGACCTTTTTTTCCGGGTCATTCTCATCCTTGCAGAAATGTACGCAAAGGATCTTTTTTCCAAAGGGTTTCACAAGGGTCATCAGTTTCTTTATGGCATGGAAATCAGCTTCGTCAAAATTGGTGGCATAGGCCACCTCTTTCAGGCTGAAAAATTCTTTCACCTCAGCATCCTGGGGTATCACCAGCACAGGGATGGAAGCTTTTTCCAGGATACGGATGGTCATCGAGCCGAGGGGATCATCGCGGCGCTTGTCTTTGCCCCGTGCCCCCAGAACGATCAGGTCGGGATGGTAGGACTCATCCGCATAAAAGACCGCATCGTCCAGCGATCCTTTGACAATGAAATAATCCATTTTCACCTTGTCGATCCCTTCCTTCGAAGCCTCTTTTTTCAGTTCCTTCAGGAAAGCAAGGGTTTGTTTTTTGGCCGTTTCCCTCAGTTCGACCAGATATTCGGTGAGCGTACCCTGGAAGCCGAAGGTCTCATCGTCATAAGGCACGGTCGTCAGGTCGGGGGCGTAGTAAGCATGCAGAAGGAGCATCTCAGCACCTGTTTTTGATGCATAATGGATGGCGAACATGGCGGCATGACGGGAGTGATCACTGAAATCCACCGGCACCAGGATCCTGGAAACACCCTTATCCTGAGAATCTTTCTTTTCCTTCTCTTCCGGTTCCTCCCCCAGTTCTTCCACAAAATCCACATAGATCTTCATGGCTTTCTCCAGGTCTTTCTCGGCCACCTTCACTTTCACCCCTGCCGAGGCATCCGGCTGGATCATGTTCACATTGGAGAGCACTGCATCAATGTTCTCACTCCTGAGCCGCGACTGGAGCAACAGCGCTCTCTCATAGGAATGTTCTGCCAAAACAACGAGTTTCTCTTCCATGGTTCTTTTTCTTTTAAAGATAGTAAAAAGACAGGAAAAATGAAACGGAAACCCGTGAAAATTTCCGGGAAGAAGAAATGCATTGTCCCTTCCTTTTTTCCGGCATTTTGGAATGCTACCGGAAACTCATGCCCAGACCCGCCGAATAGACGGACCTCCCCGACCAGGTATAAGCCAGATGTAAGGTGAACAGGGAGACATTGAAACGGAATCCTGCATTGACACGCAGGTTGCTATGGAGCGTATGTTTTGTGTCAGGGACCTTATAGACATGGTCGTCGGTATATACCGGCCCTTCCGTCGAGATCAGCGGATCGAACACCGGCACGGGGATGTTGCCGAAGACCCTGGTCTTCGACCAGCTCCTGCCATATCCCACGCTGGCGAAGGCATTGATATAATTCAGGTCGGTAGAGAGCAGCAGGTCGAACATAAAAGCCTGGATGACCGACTGCACCTCCTGGCCGGTAAAATCCGCCGGCAGATGATCTTCCATGTAAGTATAATCATCGGGTTCGGCCTTGAAACCCGAGTAGACCCGGAACCAGGTATATCCCCCGAAAAAAGCCACCCCCACAGGAATATCTTCCAGACCCGGCATCCATTGTTTCAGGTCATGCTTGACCCCTATGCCGGCGAGGCTCATGCGGGCACTGGAGCGGGGCACACCGACGGGGATCATGATGCGTCCGATGATGTCTGTCCGTGATGGCAATCCCAGGCCCACCTGCAGGAAAGGGATATACATCATAGCCAGGCCGCTGCCTGCCGGGGAGTTAAAATCAGCCACGGTGATGGTATCCCCGTTGTACATCTCCCGGTACACCAGGCGGGGCCCTTCCTCCGCAGCCCCCGCCACCGTAGGAGCGATCGCCGGAGAACCGGCCACCTGCAAGGTATCAAAGGGAAGGGAAGCCAGATCAAAGGTCCGGGCTTTCTGCGGCACCATGGTCATATTGGCCGTCATCATGACATCCACACCTCCGATCTCATGCGTGGTGGCCGTATTGTA
Organism: Bacteroidales bacterium; assembly: GCA_027028505.1. Taxonomy (GTDB): domain Bacteria; phylum Bacteroidota; class Bacteroidia; order Bacteroidales; family VadinHA17; genus DRPN01. The sequence continues at coordinate 7,523 of JALVJE010000255.1, read as the reverse complement.
CCATCCGGCATTCATAGCATAGCCATACGCATCCAGCCACGGACGAATGTACTCCTCCAGGAGCAACTGACCGTCATGGATGCCTCCGTGAAAAATACTGATCGTATCAAACTGTGCCGAAGAACGCAGCACCGGCCCTGCGAGTAACGCAAATGTCAGAATTAAGAACGATCCCTTGCGCATTACGGTATGAGTTTTTGTTCCTGATGCCGAAAAAAGGGGCTACTAAAGATACGACATATTTCTTAATTTTCAGATCCGCTGCCTGAAAGAAACGTTTCCGGTCTCATAAGATAGCGGAAATAAGGCTATCTTTGCATAAAACGATCATGCCATGGCACCCAATATCCCGCTGGCAGAGCGCATGCGTCCCCGGACGCTGGACGAATACATGGGTCAGGAAGAGCTGACAGGGAAAGATGCCATCCTGCGCAAGCTCATCGAGGCCGGCACCATACCCTCCATGATCCTGTGGGGACCGCCGGGGGTGGGCAAGACCACCCTGGCACGTATCATCTCCCATCGTCTGGAACGCCCTTTCTACAGTCTCAGTGCCGTACACTCCGGCGTGAAGGAGGTGCGCGAGATGATCGAAAAAGCCCGTAAGGCCCGTTTCTTTGACAGTCCCAACCCCATCCTGTTCATTGACGAGATCCACCGTTTCAGCAAATCGCAGCAGGATTCCCTGCTGGGCGCTGTCGAAGAGGGCGTCATCACCCTCATCGGCGCCACCACGGAGAACCCTTCCTTCGAGGTGATCTCCCCCCTGCTCTCCCGCTGCCAGGTGTACATCCTCAAACCGCTGGAAAAACGCCACCTGGAGCAGCTCCTCGGGAAAGCCCTCTCTCAGGACGTTTACCTCAGCAAGCTGGATATCGAGGTGCGGGAGAAGGAGGCGCTTTTCCGTTTCTCCGGCGGGGATGCTCGCAAGCTGTACAATGCCCTGGAACTGGTGGTCGACGCCGAACGCAGCACCCACGGAGAACAGGCGAAGATCATCATCACCAACGACACGGTGACGAAACACCTGCAGGAGAACCTGGCCACTTATGACAAGCAGGGCGAGCTGCATTATGATATCATTTCGGCCTTCATCAAGTCGGTGCGGGGCAGCGATCCAAACGGCGCCGTTTACTGGCTGGCACGTATGGTGGAGGGGGGCGAGAAACCCGAGTTCATCGCCCGCCGTCTGGTCATCCTCGCCGCCGAGGACATCGGCCTGGCCAACCCCAACGCCCTCCTCCTGGCACAGAGCGCCTTCGACGCCGTACACCAGGTGGGATGGCCCGAGTCACGCATCATCCTCTCGGAGATCACCCTCTACCTGGCCACCTCACCCAAGAGCAACTCGGCCTACATGGCCATCAACAAAGCCCAGGAGACCGTGAAAAAAGAAGGCGACCTGCCCGTGCCGCTCAACATACGCAATGCCCCCACCCGCCTGATGAAAGAGCTGGGATACGGAAAAGATTACAAATATGCCCACAGCTACGAAGGGAACTTTGTCGAGGAGGAGTTCCTGCCGGAAAAGATCAAAGGGCTCCGCCTCTACGACCCCGGCAACAACCCCCGCGAAAAAGAGATCAACGAGAGACTGGGCAGACTGTGGAAGAAAAGATACGGGTATGGAAAGAGGAAGGAGGATCGATGATTGTCGAAGGTCGAAAGTCCAAGAGTCGAAAAGTGGAAAGAGTCTTAAAAGTGCAAAGAGCATCGCGCATAGAGCAAAACCACCCAGCACCTTGCAACCAGCACCCAGCAACCAGCACCTTGCAACCAGCACCCCCGTCCGGGCGGAAATCATTCAATCATTCAATCATTCAATCATTCAATCATTCAATCACTCATTCACGCATTCACTCATTCACTCATTCCCCCTCACCACCAGCCCTTCGCCGGGAGCGACCGACAGCTCGTCGCTCGACATATTCTGCAGCAGGATATCCTTCCCCAGCACATCCCCCACAAGCCGGGTTCCTTCGACCTGCACATGCTTACAGGCCTTGAAAGTAAGCATGTGGTGGTTCCAATGCCAGGGCTTCCGGTCATAGTTGCGCATAATGGTATTGTTCCTGAAGACGAGCCCGTCCGTTGAAAGCGCCCACAGGACAGGATAGTCATAGGCCAGGAAGGTATTGTTCTCGATACGGATATTATGGTGGAAAGGGACCGAAGGATCCACCTCCGGGATCTCCGGACAGATGCTTATCACCCCTTCGCCGAACTGATACACCGACGTAAGACAGGAAGATTCAAAGACATTATTCCGGATGAGCAGATCTTGCACTGCCCCCGATTCATACCACTGGTTCGCGTCGCCGGCGACGAGGATAGCCGCTCCGCTGGACCGGAAGAGACAATCCTCTATAACCGACTGCTTCGGTGTAGAGATCAGCACCCCCCGGGCCCGGCAACTGCCGAAGAGAGAGCCGCGGATATGCACTGCCGGCGCCCAGGTCAGGTTTTCCAGAGCATCACCTTCGCGGATCCCGGCAGGCACGGGTTCGCGGAAGGTGATCTCAAAATCGGTCACATCCAGCGCTTTCCAGCTTTTCACGATGCCCGTACCGGTTGTGATCATCCTGCGGGCCAGGATAAAGCCCACCGTATCCCCCGGATGTCCCCACAGCATCCCCACACTCATGGGATGCATGAAGCGGCACACCAGCCTGTCGGGCGCCGGCTTGCCGATGATCCGTACGCTGGTGCCGTGCACATTGACGGGGTCATCCATCAGCCCGCCGAAAGCACAGTCGCTGATCTCTATGCTCCCCCGGCAGTTGGAGAGATGGATACCGTCATCATGACCGGAAAAGTAGCGGTTCTTGCGGGGATTGGGGACGACCTGCACACGCTCAAAGTGCAGATTTTCGGAGAACTGCCCGAGCAGGCCCAGTCCGGCGGTATGGTACACCCGGACATCCTCCACGGCGACATCCCTGCTGTGAAAAAGAAATACTCCGGCATGTTCGCGCCGGTTATGACGCATCACCAGATAGTTTCCCACCGCCGGCAGACGCCCGAAAGAGTAGTGCAGACGCACCACCCCGGGAGCTATCTCCTCCGCCCGGTATTTCCTCCAATGATCTCCCAGGCATCTGTCGCCGGAACCCTCCGGGATCAGGTGGGAATCTTTCGCAAACTCTATGGTGCCCCACCATCCGCTCTCCCACCCTTCGCCGGTAAAGATGATCTTGCCGCCCCGAATGACATAGGGCGATTCTTCCGCGATCCGGATATCAATGTATTTATCGGTGGCAGCCACCACCTGCGCCTGGGAAGTCAGCGGCACATCCCAGTCGATGCTGAAGTCTTTCAGCCGGATATTCCGGCAATGATCCACCGTGACAGGCTGCATGGGACCATGGAAAATAAATTCGCTGCCCTGCCCGTCTATCGTCACGTTTTCCATCCCCTCCATCACGATAGCGCAGATACGGTGATCCGTCATATAGGTGTTGGATTCGAAGTATTTCCGTCGCTCGCAGCTATCCGGGAAAAAGTCATAACGCCCCCGGGGGAAAACCACACGTACCGTCCCGCCTTTTCCGGCTGTCGTCCTGGCCTGCACCAACGCCTGTCGTACAGCCGTCACGGCATCCCCGCCGGGTGGCGGAGGTACAACGGACACCACCGTCCCCTGCCCGGAGGAGACCTCGTCCGGAACAACAAATGAAACGATCCCGGCCAAGACCAGCACGGAGATCAGGAGCGCTGATGTGTAAAGAAACGCCCTCAGTACCTTATCTTTTCTTCTCATGGTCATATTTTCCGGTAAAAATAATACAGTACCTGATAAAAACAATCACAGCTATAAACCCCGAAACAATTAATTTCTATTATTTCTATTAATTTCGCGACCGAATGGAGCTAATTTCTACTTAATTTCAGCTCCACAGCAGCGTAATGATCTAACTCTGAACCGTGAACTATGAACTTTGAACTCTGAACTATGAACTTCCTCACCGACATCCCCCATCTCCGGCACACCGGCTCCGGCAACTTCTTCCTCATCGCCGGTCCCTGTGTGGTGGAGAGCGAAGAGAACGTTTTCCAGGTGGCAGAGGTGGTCAAGGGGATCACCGACAGACTGGAGATCCCGTACATCTTCAAGGCCTCATACCGCAAAGCCAACCGCACACGTCCCGATGCCTATACAGGTCCGGGCGATGAGCGAGCCCTGGCGATCCTCGACAGGGTACGAAAGGAGCTCTCCCTGCCCGTTCTCACCGACATACACACCCCTGACGAGGCGGCGATGGCGGCACGTTCGGTGGATGTATTGCAGATCCCTGCTTTCCTGAGCCGCCAGACCGACCTGCTGACGGCTGCCGGCCGCACCGGCCTGCCTGTGAACATCAAGAAAGGCCAGTTCATGGCGCCCGAGGCGATGCATTTTGCCGCCGCCAAGGTGGCCGCCACCGGCAACCACCGGATCTTCCTCACCGACCGGGGCACGATGTTCGGCTACCACGACCTGATCGTCGATTTCCGCAGCATCCCGGTGATGCAAAGCACCGGCTATCCTGTCGTCGTGGATATCACCCACTCACTGCAGCAGCCCAACCAGCGTGACGGTATCACCGGCGGCCGGCCGGAGCTGATCGCCACCCTCGGCAGGGCCGCCATCGCTGCCGGTGCCGACGGCATCTTCCTGGAGACCCACCCCGATCCTCCGCATGCCCTCTCCGACGGAGCCAACATGCTGCATCTCAATCGCCTCGAAGAGCTGTTGCAGGTGCTGGTGAAGATCCGCCGGGCGGTTCAGTAAAGTTTCAGGAACTCGTAGCTGTTACCCAGGTGGTCGAGAAAGCGAAGGAA
>JALVJE010000255.1:0-2692 GCA_027028505.1 Bacteroidales bacterium | reverse complement strand
TCGCTGAAAGAGATCACCAGCGTAGCCGTGTTCACATTGGGATGAAAGCTGATACGGTCGTAGTTCTTCAGGTTCTCGTCCAGGAAAAGATGCACATGATGCTCCTCGTCATGGATCAGGCCAAAGGGTGAGACACTCCCCGGCAGTAACCCAAGATATTTCTGCAAACGCTTCTCCGAGGCCAGCGACAGCTTGCCCTGCCGCAGCATTTTCTCCAAATCGTGTATGGCCAGAGCATGTGTATGCTCGATGATCACGAGATAATGCCGGTTGCCTTTGTGATTGCGCAGGAAGAGGTTCTTGCATTTGGCCGCATCGATGTCCCCCCAGTAACGGACTACCTCCTCCACCGTCGGTGCCGGAGGATGCCCATGATATTCGTAAGGGATCGCCAGCTCATCCAGAAGATCATATAAGGCTTTGTCTCCTTCCATATCGAATTTTTTTACAAATCTAAAAAAAGATCGATAAAGCGATAAAGAGATACCTGCCTGCCGGCAGGCAGGAAGCGATGATGCGAAAAATTATCATATTTTTTCTTTGCGTCCTTCGCGCTTCTTTGAGATCATTGCGTGAAGCCTTCCACAAACCATCGATCAGGATCCAGGAGACAAGAATTAAGAGCCAAGAATTCCCAACTACCAACTATGAACCCGATACTCCCAACTCGATACTCAAAACTCGATACTCAAAACTTAATACTCTGAACTTTACTATCTTTGCCTCCACAATGGCACAGGCAAAACATACCGATGAGGAGATGGCCCGGATGGTACAGCGGCACTACCGCAGTTTTCTCCGGATGATCAAGAAATATCTGGATGATCGGGACCAGGCCATGGTACGGCGGGCGGTACGGCACACCCTCTCCCTCGAGGGCAGGGAGGCGAGCTTCAGCGGCGATCCCTACCTCGTGCATGCCCTGAACGTGGCACGCATCGTCCTGGAGCAACTGGGTCTGGGCGCCGACGCGGTCATCGGAGCCCTCTACCACGACATCAGCCGCATCGCAAAGGTCCCTCCCGACTTTTTTGAGAAGGAGTTCGGCCGCGGCGTACGTGACCTGGTGGAAGGGCTGGGCAAGATATCGGGCCTCGACCCCGACAAGGCGGCAGTGCGCACGGAGAACTTCCGCGAGATGATCCTCAACCTGGCCGGCGACATACGGGTGATCCTCATCCGCCTCGCCGAGCAATTGGAGGTGATGCGCAACCTCGACAAGGCAGGTCCGGCCGACCAGGTGGCCATCGCCACGGAAGCCTATTACCTCTATGCTCCCCTGGCACACCGCCTGGGCCTGTACAACATCAAGTCGGAGCTGGAAGACCTCGCCATGAAATACCTCGAGCCGGCCGTCTATGAGGAGATACAAAAAAAGATCGCCGCGACAAGGACCCGCCGCAACCGCATGATCCGCGAGTTCATCGAGCCCGTAAAGAAACGGATGGAACAGGAGGGCCTTAAGTTCACCATCAAAAGCCGCCTGAAGTCGGTCCACTCCATCTGGACCAAGATGAAAAAGCAGAACGTGCCTTTCGAAGAGGTGTACGATATCTTCGCCGTACGCATCATCCTCGACAGTGAGGGCCCCAAAGAGAAAGAGGACTGCTGGCGCGTCTACTCCATCGTCACCGACCTCTACACTCCCAACCCGCGGCGGCTGCGCGACTGGATCTCCATACCCAAATCGAACGGCTACGAGTCGCTCCACACCACGGTCATCGGCCCTTCGGGGAAATGGATCGAGGTGCAGATACGCACCACACGCATGGACGAGATCGCCGAGAAAGGCCTGGCCGCCCACTGGAAATACAAGGAAGGCGGGCGCGTACAGGCCCTCGACGAGTGGCTCGGCAATGTGCGGGAGATCCTGGAGAACTATGACCCCCGCACCGATGAGTTCTTCGACCAGATGAAGCTTAACCTTTACAACAAGGAGATCTTTGTCTTCACCCCGCGGGGGGATGTGATCCGTCTGCCCGAGGGGGCCACCCTCCTCGACTTCGCCTTCGCCATCCACTCCGAGGTGGGCATGCACTGCACCGGCGGCAAGCTGGACAACCGCGTCGTGCCCCTCCACCACGTGCTCACCACCGGCGACCGCGTGGAGGTGATCACCAGCAAGAACCAGAAACCCGCCGCCGACTGGCTCAACATCGTGAAGACCTCCAAGGCCCGCTCCAAGATCAAACAGTCGCTCAATGAGGAGAAGCTCAAGGCGGCAACGCTGGGACGCGAGACGCTGATGCGGCGCCTGCGCAACTGGAAGATCCCCTTCAACGACAAGACGGTAAAAAAACTCCTGGACCACTACCGCATCAAACTGGCCCAGGACTTTTACTCCCTCATCGCCGAAGAGAAGATCGATCTGCTGGAGATCAAAGACGTCCTCACCGCCACGGATGAGAAGAAAGAAGAGCCTGCCATCCTCCCCCGGAAGGGCGCCAAAGGAGACCAGCGCCTGGCCAAAGAGGATTATCTGCTCATCGACGACAAAATGAAGAATGTCGATTACAGTTTTGCCAAATGCTGCAATCCTATCTACGGCGACCGGGTCTTCGGCTTCGTCACCATCAACGAGGGGATCAAGATCCACAAGGAAGACTGCCCCAACGCCCGCTGGATGAAAGAGAAATACCCCTACCGTGTGGTGCCTGCCACCTGGGCCGCCACCAGCCAGGTCCCTTCCTTC
>JALVJE010000254.1 GCA_027028505.1 Bacteroidales bacterium | reverse complement strand
CCGGGCGGGTTGTAGGTATGCGGCTGCAGTTCGAAGGGCACTTTTCCGTGCCAGTCGTAGAGGGAGGTATCTCCGGGCAGCACCATCCAGGCAGGGCCTTTGCGTATAGGGATGCCTCCGGCGGCATACAGGCCGATGTTACCGTGCCGGTCGGCATAGTCGAAGTTCTGGTTCACACATCTGAAGAGGCGTAGTCCCTCGGTGAACTCCTGCCAGTTCCCGGCCCGGTTGATCCTGTATAGGCCCAGGTACTCGTTGCTGTAGTCATTGCCTTCCCAGCGCATGGAGATCGCCTCGCTGACACCGCCGAAGCGGGAGACCAGGGGCCCCCGGTGGGTGAAGAGCAGGGTGTCATGCACCTCTTCCCCACCTTTGATGCGGATCGTCTGCGGGGAGATCTTCAGGGGCAGCCAGCGGCCGTCATACCTGTATTCATGCGGGTTGGCCGGATTGAGTGTTTCATGGTACAGGTCCAGGTCGTCGGCATACAGATAAGTGATCCCCCAGGCGATGTCTTCGTTGTGTCCCGCAACGACTACCGGTTCGCCGGGGAAAAGGACTCCTGTGACGTTCAGTCTGCCCTGAACATTCTGGTGGATCTGATACCATATCCCCGGAAGGTTCAGGGTCAGATGCATGTCGTTGGCCAGCAGAGCATGGCCGGAGACCGATTTTTCCGGCGATACGGCCCAGTTGTTACTGCCCGAGGACATCTGGACGCCCAGGGAGGAGAGCAGGCTGCCGGCGGAGAGGAGGTTGTTGGAAGCGGTCAGCAGGGAGGTATCAATATTAAAATCCGGGTAGACATAATCTTCACGGGCCTTTGAAGCAGGAAGCAGAAAGGAAGCTTTATCTCCCAGTTTACGGAAAGCTTTGTAAAGGAGGATCTTTGTTTTCCAGTGTCCCACGTCGAGGTTCCAGGCGATGTATCCGATAATGTTGAGCGAATGTTCCGGCTTCCAGGGCTCGGGTTTGTACTGTAGGATGGTGAACTCCGGCGGCAGTGAATGGCGGTGGGTGTTGATGTACTGGTTGATCCCGTCGGAGAAAGCCTCCAGGGAACGTCGCAGGGGGGTGTCGAGGCTGTCGAGAAGGAGGCGGGATTTGTCGGGGATGCGCAGGGCACGCAGGAGGAGGTCGGTCTTCACGAACTCCGGCCCGAAGATCTCCGAGAGACGGCCCTGGGTGACGCGTCGCAGCAGGTCCATCTGCCAAAGGCGGTCCTGGGCCTCCAGGTATCCCGTGACCCGGTACAGGTCTTCTTCGTTCGTGGTATAGATGTGCGGGATACCCATGCTGTCACGGTAAATGGTCACCTTATCCCGGAGGCCTGTGAGAGATATATCCTTGTCGTAGTTCGGTACGGCACGGTAGGAGACATATCGGATCCAGAGCCAGCCGGCAAGCAGGATAAAAATGATCAGATAGATGAGGATGCGGAGGAGTTTTTTGAAAAATTTCATGATGTAAAGGGTTATGTTCTCACGATAAAGACGGGGATGTTTATCTGGTGGCGTACCTTGTCAACGGTGGTGCCGTGGACCCAGTCCCGGACGCCCTGGTGGCCGTGAGAGCCGGTGACCAGCAGGTCGAAGTTGTTCTCATTGATATATTTTATCAGCTCGTTGGCGGGGTCGCCGTGTAACAGGGTGTATTCTACAGGCAGCTGGCGTTCTTCCACCTCGCGGGTGACCTCTTCGAGGTAAGCCTCATCCTGGCGGGAATGGAGGCTGGAGCTTTCCTTTCCATAGACGAGGGTACCGGGGGTCTCGGCGACATGCAGGAGGGTGAGGCGGGCTTTGTGGTTGCGGGCCAGGGCCAGGGCGGCGGAGAGGATGTCCGCATCGAGGGGGCTGTTCTCCAGCGCCACGGCGATGTTCTTATAGGTAACGGGGCGCAGCTTTTCGGCGATGAGGTGGCCTTTGCGTATGATGCCGCTCTCCCACGGGCGCTTTACTCCGAAGAAAGGAGAAGCGATGATGTATACGAGTATGCCGAGGAGGAAGATGACGGCGGGGATGACGAGGAACCAGAGCCAGAGGCTCCCGCCGGTGAGCCATCCGGTGAGCTCGTCGAGCACCAGCTTGAGGTTGAGGGCGATGATGATGGTGGCGATGAGCCAGGCGAGCAGTTTCACCCAGACGGGGTTGGCAAAACGGCCCATCTTGCCGGGGTCGGAGGTGAAGTGTATCAGGGGGATGACGGCGAAAGGCAGTTGCAGGCTGAGCACCACCTGGGAGAGGATCAGCAGGCGGTAAGTGCCTTCGCTGCCGGAGATGGCGATGACGATCACGGCCGGCAGGAGGGCCAGGGAGCGGGTGATGAGACGGCGCAGCCAGGGACGTATGCGTATGTTGAGGAAGCCTTCCATGATGATCTGGCCGGTGAGGGTGCCGGTAAGGGTAGAGCTCTGGCCGG
>JALVJE010000253.1 GCA_027028505.1 Bacteroidales bacterium | reverse complement strand
GCCCATGCGGTCTTCGCCGGATGGCCCACACCCGTTGTGGTGAGCCCTTTTGAGGTGGGCGCTGCGATCCTTTACCCGGCTGCCAGCATCGAGAATGACTTTTCCGCCACCCCGCACCATCCCGTGGCGGATGCCTACAAAGCCTTCATGAAGATGCCCTACGACCGGCCCTGCTGGGACCTGACCGCCACGCTGGAAGCCGTCGAGCCGGAGGCTGCGTGGTTCACCCTCTCCCCGCCGGGGACGGTCTCCGTGGACACCCTCACCGCCAGGACCATCTTCACCCCGGCACCCGGAGGACAGCATCGCTACCTGCAGGCAGACTCGCTGCAGGCTGCGAAGGTACGGGAACGGCTGGTGGAGATCGTGACAGGGAAGGAAGTTGGGAAGTAGAGAGCGATGAGAAATGAGAAATGAGCTCCGCCTTCGTCCCGCCCTTCGGTAAGATTGCTTACGCAATCACTCAGGGACCGGAGACTACGGCGGATGAGAGATGAGCCCCGCCAAGCACCCAGCATGCCGAAATGGTAAAAATCTTCGATTTTGTTACCATTTCGAGCATCCTCGAAAAACTAAATCCGCTTTGCGGATAGTTTTTCGGGACCCTGCACCCAGCACCCTGCACCCTGCAACACTTAATTTCATCCCGACGCAGTCGGGATCAATTTCGCGACCATCGGGAGCTAATTTCGTGAGCGAAGCGAACTAATTTCGTCCCGACGCAGTCGGGGCTAATTTCACGACCATCAGGAGTCAATTTCGCCACCATAAGGAGCTTTTTATTACTTTTGAAAAAAATCTCCTATGAAAAAAGATAATAACAATCTTTACCTTCAGGCCCGTGAATCCTACGCCTCGCAGGGCATCGACACCGAAGAAGCCCTGAAGACGCTGGCGGGCATCCCCCTCTCCATCCATTGCTGGCAGGCCGATGATGTGGGAGGATTCGAGCAGGCTGACAGCGGCCTCGGCGGCAGCGGCCTGGCCGTCACGGGCAACTACCCCGGCAAACCCCGTACCATGGCCGAGTTCCGGCAGGACCTGGAAAAAGCTTTCTCGCTGATCCCCGGCCATCACCGTCTCAGCCTGCACGCCAGCTACGGCGATTTCACCAACGGCTTCCCCGGCCGCGACCGCATCGGCCCCGAACATTTTGAGAGCTGGGTGGCCTGGGCCCGCGAGCACGACCTGAAGCTCGACTTCAACGCCACCTTCTTCAGCCACTTCATGGTAAAGAACGGCTACACCCTCGCCAGCCGTGACAAAACGGTCCGCGATTACTGGATCGAGCACGGCCGCCGCTGCCGCGAGATCAGCAGCTATATGGGCCGTGAACTCGGTGACATCTGCATCCACAACATCTGGATCCCCGACGGCGAGAAAGACATTACCCCCTCCCGCATGGAACACCGGGAGTACCTCCGCGATTCCCTCGACCAGATCCTCGACCATCCCCTCCCCTCCGGCACCATGCGCGATTCGGTGGAGAGCAAGCTCTTCGGCATAGGTACCGAGACGTTTGTCGTGGGATCGCATGAGTTCTACCTGGGCTATGCCATCACCAAAAACACCATGCTCACCCTTGACATCGGCCATTTCCACCCCACCGAGTCGGTGGCTGACAAGATCTCTTCCGTCTTTCTTTACATCGATGAGCTGCTCTTCCATGTCACGCGCGGCGTCCGCTGGGACAGCGACCATGTGGTCTCCTGGAACGATCCCCTCACCGAGCTCATGCAGGAGCTGGTGTGGAGTGGCCGCCTGCCGAAAGCCCACATCGGTCTCGACTTTTTCGACGCCACCCTCAACAGGGTGGGTGCGTATGCCATAGGCGCCCGCAACACCCTCAAAGCCCTCCTGTGGGCCCTCCTCCTGCCCACGGACAAGCTCCGGGAATATGAACGCCAAGGAAAATACTTTGAAAGACTCGCCCTCTACGAGGAATTCAGGACCCTCCCCTTCGGCGCCGTATGGGACCGCTTCTGCGAGATCAATGAGGTACCCACCGGGACAAAATACATTGACGAAGTGGAAAAATATGAAAAAGAAGTGTTGTCAAAAAGATGAGCCCTCTGCTTTTCAGATATCCGATGGCCCGGCCTGGAAAAGCAACTGATGACCTGTCAAACTTTTCTACCTATTTAAATACCTATTTAATTACCTATTTTAACACCTATTTTAATACCTATTTAAATAGGTATTTCCACATACAGTTAGAATTCAATTTTTCACACCTTAAAATATTCTGATGAACCCCACACCCCACATCCATTCCTCAAAAACCGGCACCATAAGAACCGGCCGGTCGGTATGGCGCCTCCTGCTCCCTGCCGGCCTTGTTTTGATGTTCCTTTTCTCTTCCTGTGGCCACACAGGCAGTAAAAAGGAAGCTACAGAAGCCAAAGTTGACACGGCTCAGACAGAGC
>JALVJE010000252.1 GCA_027028505.1 Bacteroidales bacterium | reverse complement strand
CATGGGTCTGGATGATCTGTCCCAGGTAGTAATACAGGTTGTGAATGAGCGCCGAGGGTTTCAGCTCAAAAGGCACCGGCTCCTGCACCACCGGCTGCGTGCCGAACAGCACTCCCAGGAAAGGCGCCACCAGCGAGTAGGAAAAGATGGCGAAGAAAGCCGACAGGGTGTTGAAGACGACATTCCAGAAAGCCCTCACCCAGTAAGGCCTGACAAGACGAAAGATCTGCAGGAACTGTTTCATATAACAAAGATCAAATACCTGTATAATTGAAAGGAGTGATCTGTTTCATCTCCTCTTTCACCTTATCAGGAACGTCGAGGGTATCGATAAAAGTATGCAGACGCTCTTTGGTGATGTGTTTATGGGTACGCGTGAGCTCTTTGAGCTTTTCATAAGGCTCCGGATAGCCTTCCCTCCGCAGGATGGTCTGAATGGCCTCGGCCACGACGATCCAGTTGTCTTCCAGATCGTCACGGATCTTGTCCTCATTGAGGATCACCTTATTCAGGCCTTTCCGCAGGGAGCTGAAGGCGATCAGGGTATAGGCCAGGGGCAGCCCCACGTTGCGCAGCACCGTACTGTCGGTGAGGTCGCGCTGCAGACGCGACACCGGCAGCTTGGCCGCCAGATGCTCGCAGAATGCATTGGAGAGGCCCAGGTTGCCTTCGGCATTCTCAAAGTCGATGGGGTTCACTTTGTGCGGCATGGTAGATGAGCCCACCTCGCCGGCCCTGATCTCCTGCCGGAAATACTCCATCGAGATGTACATCCAGAAATCACGGGCCAGGTCGAGGAAGATGTTGTTGATCCGTTTCAGATTGTCCATCATCGCAGCCAGATGGTCGTAGGGCTCTATCTGGGTGGTCACCTCGGTGCGGTGCAAGCCCAGGATGTTGTTGACGAAATGATTGGCGAAGGCCACCCAGTCGATCTCCGGGTAGGCCACCTTGTGGGCATTGAGGTTGCCCGTGGCGCCGCCGAATTTGGCCGCCCAGGGGATCTTCTCCAGCATGGCGAACTGCCCCTCCAGCCTGCGCACAAAGACCAGGATCTCCTTGCCCACACGCGTGGGCGAGGCCGCCTGGCCGTGCGTGCGCGCCAGCATGGGTATGTCAGCCCAGTCATCGGCCATGTCCGACAGACGGGCCAGTAACGCCGTGAACGCCGGCACATAGAGATCGTTGAAAGCATCCCGCATCATCATCGGGAAAGCCGTATTGTTGATGTCCTGCGAGGTGAGCCCGAAGTGAATGAACTCCTTGTAAGCCTCCAGACCGGCTTCCTCAAAACGCTCCTTCAGGTAGTACTCCACCGACTTAACATCATGGTTGGTACGGGCTTCGATCTTTTTCACCTCCGCCGCATCTTCCACGGAAAAGTCGTTCACCCATCCCCGCAACTCCTCGTAACGGTCCGTGGGAAAAGACGATAATGCCGGCAGAGGCAGCTCACACAAGGCAATGAAATATTCCACCTCCACCTTCAGGCGGTAGCGTATCAGGGCATATTCGGAAAAATATTTCTCGATGTCTTTGATCTTGTCGCGGTACCTCCCGTCAATGGGAGATATCGCCAGCAGTGATTGGTTCTCCATGATCCCGGTAGTTTTCTATCGCAAAAATAGGAAAATAAGCCGTATTGCACCATGCCCCCGGTCATAAAGCTAATAGTCCTGGTATATAAAGAATGTACCGGCAGGAAAATTGATCCTTCACAAATACAAAAAAAGACCTTTAAAAACTTTTGGATTATTCGTATATTGCAAAAAAATGTAGGAAGATCATGAGAACAAATGAATTAATAAAAGAGATCAGAAGATTACCTCTTTCCAAAAGAATTTATGTCATTGAAAAGGCCATTCACTCCATTCGGGAACAGGAAGAAAAAAAACAAATGAAAAAAGCGGCCAGTCTTCTTCTCGATGACTACGAAAATGACAAGGATCTTATTGCTTTTACAAACCTGGATTTTGAAGAATTCTATGAAACAAAATGAAATCTGGTTGATCAATCTTGATCCCACGATCGGTGCAGAAATAAAAAAAACACGACCGGGTATTGTTGTAAATGATGATTCTCTTGGGAAACTCCCTTTGAAAATAATTGTTCCGTTAACTGACTGGAAAGAAAGATATGAGATCGCACCCTGGATGATCAGGATCGAACCCGATCCACAAAACAAGTTAAACAAAATTTCAGCGGCAGATTGTTTTCAGGTCAGATCCATTTCCCAAAAACGATTTGTAAAAATGATCGGTATCGTTTCAGAGAGTGTAATGAATGAGATCAGAACAGGGCTTTCTAAAGTTTTATCGATCGATACGGATTGAGCTGTATCTATAATCATTTGATTGAATATTCTTTTTTTGCCAAAAGATGAAAAGACCGATCCTTCTTGTCCTGTTCCTTTTCACCATCGCTGCCACCGCCTTTCCTCGTGTTGCAGGGGATACGGTCGCTGCCGATACGGCGGGCCGGAAGAAAACGGTTTACATCTTTCCCATCCGGGAGGAGATCGCCCGGCCCGCCTGGCGCCTTACCAAAAAGGGTCTGGAAAATGCCGCCAATTTGCATGCCGATTACATCCTGATCCACATGAACACATATGGCGGCCTCCTCAACAGCGCCGACAGCATACGCACGGCCATCCTGAACTGTCCGGTCCCTGTGATGGTCTTCATCGACCACAATGCCGCCTCGGCGGGTGCACTGATCTCTATCGCCTGCGACAGCATCTACATGCGCTCCGGCGCCACCATCGGCGCCGCCACGGTGGTCAACCAGTCGGGACAGCAGGTGCCCGACAAATACCAGTCGTACATGCGGGCCATGATGCGGGCTACGGCCGAGTCCCATGGCAAGGACACGATCATCCGCGATGGTGACACGCTGGTGCGCTGGCATCGCGATCCCCGCATCGCCGAAGCGATGGTCGACCCGCGCATCAGGATGCCCGGCATCAGCGACTCCGGCAAGGTGCTCACCCTCACCACCGACGAGGCCATACGCCTGGGATACTGCGAAGGAAAGGCCGAGAGTATCGAGGAGGTGCTGCAAAAGACAGGTCTGGGCGACGCACATGTCGTACGGTACGAGATCAAGCCGGTGGACCGCATCATCGGCTTCCTGGCCAGCCCCGCCGTCTCGGGCGTCCTCATCATGATCATCATCGGCGGCATCTACTTCGAGCTGCGCACGCCGGGCGTGGGGTTTCCCCTCGCCGCCGCCGTCCTGGCCGCCATCCTTTACTTCGCCCCTCTTTACCTGGAAGGCCTCGCACAACACTGGGAGATCCTTCTCTTCGTGCTGGGCCTTATCCTCATCGCGGTGGAGATCTTTGCCATACCCGGCTTCGGCGTGGCCGGCATCTCGGGGATCATCCTCCTGGTCACGGGACTGACCCTCAGCCTTGTGGACAATGTGGTGTTCCGCTTCGATCCCATGATGGCGGTCAATATGTTGCTGAGATCACTTTTCATCGTGCTGGTCTCCTCCCTCCTCTCGATCATCCTCTCTATATGGCTTACCAAAAAAGTGGCTGAATCGCGGAAGCTTAAACTGGCCCTGCACACCGAATTGCAAACAAATGAAGGGTATGTAGGCGTGGAAAAGAAAATGCAGCAGGAGCTGACCGGGAAAAAAGGAAAGGCTTTCACCGTACTGCGCCCCGCCGGAAAAGTGATCATCGACGGAGAGGTGTATGACGCCGTCGCCGAAATGGGCTTCATCGAAAAAGATGCTCCCGTCGTCGTCACCCGGCAGATGACCGGTCAGTTGTATGTGGTTCAAAGTTCATAGTTCATAGTTCGTAGTTGGTAGTTGCGAGTTTTGAGTATCGAGTTGCGAGTATCCCCGCTCGGATGAACGGATCATCCGTTCGGACGGGGAGTTGGGAGTTTTGAGTTGCGAGTTGGGAGTATCGGGTTTCGCGCTTCCCCGTCCGACCGGATGGTCGTCCCTGCCCGAATGAATTCGTTCAGGCGGGCGGGCGGGGAGCATCAAGCTTTGTTAAAAAATGTTAATATTTGGTTTAAAAACAAAGTTTTCTTAATTTTATAGGTCGAACCTTATTACAAACCATATTTTCTCACACTATGTCTATAACGCTCACGTTTAACGAATTGCGCAGAATCAAGGACAGTCTGCCGGATGGATCCATGGGGATCATTGCAGAAAAACTCGACATCAATGTCGAGACGGTCAGGAACTATTTCGGCGGCACCAACTATAACGACGGAGAAAGCATCGGCATCCACCTCGAGCCGGGCCCGGACGGTGGCATCGTCACCCTCGACGACACCACGATCCTGGAGCTGGCCAAGGAGATCGCCGGGATGTAAACGATCCTTCTCCCCGGCCGGAGAGCACCGTCTTTCCTGCCATACATATCCCGATGATCCAGGAAGCTATCATAACTGCCGAGCGGCAATGGCTCGGCAGAACGTATGATTATTGCCGCAGCTGTTTTGCAGGGCTTTACCTCCCCTCCCACGACGAGACCCACCATCTGCGGGTGTGGCACTATGCAAGGCAGCTCATACCGCTCCTGCCTGCCAAAGGGATCTTGTTCAATGCTGCTGAGGTGGAAGGCGTACTCCTGGCATCCCTGCTGCACGACACCGGCATGGCGGAGACCTTCTCCCCGGCCCACGGCGCCGCCGGCCGCCGCCTGGCGGAAAGATTTTTCTCATCCTGTCCCGTCCCACCCCATCTCACAGAAGAGATCCTCGACGCCATCGAAAAACACGATGACAAAGCCTACCGCGAGCAGGCAACGCCCGCCACCCCCGGCGGCAGGATCCTGCTCCTCCTCTCCGTGGCCGACGATCTGGATGCTTTCGGATATACCGGCGTTTTCCGCTACTACGAGATCTATTCCCTGCGTGGCATATCCGTGGCACAAGACAGCGAAAAGATCCTCCGCAACCTGGACCACCGCTTCGAACACATGCTCCCTTATCTCCCGGAAGAAGAAGGTCTTCTCAACCGTCACCGGCAACGCTACCGGATCACCAGGGCATTCTTTGAAGATCTTGGCGGCCGGCGGCAGGAAGAGGCCCTACAGGTCCTCCGTTTCCTGGACGAGAAAGTCCTGCAGCCCCGCCACCGTCCGGAAGACCTGCAGGCCGCAGAAACATCTGCCCCGGAAAATCCTTATCTTCACAGGTTCATTACAGAAATGATCAAAGAACTAAATCCCGAAAGATGAAAAAGATAATTCTCCTTTTCCTTTTTCTCTCCCTGGCGCTCACCCTCTACCCGCAGGTGACCCTGCGCTACGAAGAGAACGAGACCCTCACTTACAATGAGATCATCCGGGCCTATCAGTACCTGGACAAGAAGTTTGACAAAGCCCGCCTCATCGAGGCAGGCACCTCCGATGTAGGCAAGCCGCTGCACCTGTTCATTCTCTCCGGGAAGCAGATCTTCGACCCGGCGGCCATCGCCGCTTCGGACATGCCGGTGATCTTCATCAACAACGGCATCCACCCCGGCGAGCCGGAAGGCATCGACGCCAGCATACAACTCTCCATGGACATCCTCACCAACACAAATGATATGGGCCGCTACCTCGACAAGGTCATCCTCTGTATCATCCCCGTGTACAATGTGGGGGGTATTCTCGACCGCAGCGCTTACCACCGGGCCAACCAGGAGACGCCCCCCGAGACCGGCTTCCGCGGCAACGGCCAGCATCTCGACCTCAACCGCGACTTCATCAAGGCCGACAGCCGCAACGCCCGCTCCCTGGAAAGGGTGTTCCGTCTCATCGACCCGCTGGTCTTTCTCGACACCCACACCACCAACGGCTCCGACCATCAGTATACCATCACCCTCATCCCTACCATGTACCAGAAGATGGAGCCGGCCATGGGCAAGTTCTTCCATAAGACCATGGTGCCCGGCCTCTTCGATTATATGGAGCATACCCCCTATGAGATGATCCCCTACGTGAACAGCATCCGTGGCACCCCTGATATGGGCATCGCCGCCTTCAACGATCTGCCCCGTTTCTCCACCGGTTACGCGGCCCTGTTCAACACCTTCGCCTTCATGACCGAAAACCATGTCTACAAACCTTTCCGCAACAGGGTGAAGTCGGTGTATTACTTTATGAAAGGACTGACGGAGTTCACCGCTGCCCACG
Organism: Bacteroidales bacterium; assembly: GCA_027028505.1. GTDB lineage: Bacteria > Bacteroidota > Bacteroidia > Bacteroidales > VadinHA17 > DRPN01. Next base: position 985 of record JALVJE010000252.1, on the reverse strand, counting down.
GGGACGAGATGCTGTTGCTGAAGAAGAACGCAGAGAAAGAAACGGCAAAACAAAAAAAATATGTCCTGACCTGGAAGACCGACACCAGCCGGTATGAGATGATCCCTTTCAAAGGATATGAGCGCAGGGAGTACACCGGGGTGGTCACCGGGATGCCCTACCGCTGGTACGACCGGAACAAACCCTACACGAAAGAGATCCGTTATTATGATCATTTCGCTCCTGTAATGACCGCCAAAGCCCCCGATTACTACATCATTCCCCAGGCCTGGCAGAAAGCCATCGAACGGCTGCACATCAACGGCATCCGGATGCTGCGCCTGCTGCGCGACACCACCGTAACCCTCCAGGTGCCTTACATCACCTCGATGGATCCGGGCTCCCGCCCCTATAACGGTCACTACCAGCACCGCAATGTGAAGTACCGCCTGGAAGAACGTTCCGTCAGACTGTATCGGGGCGATTACATCATCCCCGTCGATCAGGCCGGCAACAAATACATCGTGCAGACCCTCGAGCCGGATGCCCCTGACAGTTACTTCTCCTGGAACTTTTTCGACCCCATCCTCGACCGGCGGGAGTATTTCTCACCCAGCACCTTTGAGGAGAGGGCGGCCGACGTCCTGGACCAGGATCAGGAGTTGCGCAAAGCCTTTGAGGAGAAGAAAAAACAGGACAGCACTTTTGCCGCCAGCCGGTACCGGCAGCTCAGCTATATTTACAACCACTCCCCCTGGCTGGAAGACTCCTGGATGCGGGTACCGGTCTACCGCCTCAACGGCTCCCTCACCCTGCCGACAGAAGAAGATAAGTACACGGAAGATATTTCTACCTATTTAAATAGGTATTTTAATAGGCAGGGTAGATTCAAGGATTTAGTGCAACACAACAAAAATTATTAAAGTTGCACTATGAAACGATATGAACGCCTCAGCCCCTATGAAAGAGAGGAAATATTTAAGGGGATTCAAAAAGGGAAGAGTTA
>JALVJE010000251.1 GCA_027028505.1 Bacteroidales bacterium | reverse complement strand
CTTATAGATAGAATATACCAAGGGATCAATGAAATCAATGAAGAGCCGGTAGTATTCAAATGGAAATACAAAATGGAGGATTTATCTGATGTATGACATACCATTTACAGAACGCACTACTAGTTTCACGAGCGAAGCGAGTAAATTTCTACCTGATTTCGCCGCGTAAGCGGCATAATTTCGCGACCGTAGGGAGCTAATTTCGTGAGGGCGCAGCCCGAACTAATGACGCGCCAAAGGCGCTAATTACGCGACCGAAGGGAGCTAATTCCCTACTCAAAATCCCCATACAGCAAATACTTCTTCCGGATCTTCTTGAAAGCTTCCACATCTTTTTTCCACGACCAGCGAATGGTGTACTTGTCCTTGCCGGCCAGGATCTCTTTCCGCAGCTGATCGGTACCGGCCAGCTTGTCAAAATACTTATTAAAGAAGTCCGGCTTTTTCCCCATCTCCCTATAGGCATCGATGACCCAGTCGAGGATGAGGGTACGATTGTCGCGGCAGAATTTCAGCGGGATATGCCGCAGATCGACCCCGTAGCACACTTTCCCCTCGTATTTGGGATGGAGGGCCGCCCCGGGGATGCTGCGGGGGGTGAAAGAAAAATTATGGGCAGGATAATCCGGATGACCATACACCTCGAAAGGGAAATCGGTACCCCGGCCCACGCTCATGATGGTCCCCTCGAAAAAACAGAGCGAAGGATAGAGGTACACTGCCCGCATGTTGGGCAGGTTGGGAGAAGGCTTTACCGGCAGCTCATAGTAAGTGCGGTGGGTATAATTGCGGCAGGGGATCACGGTGAGGTCGCACTGCAGGCTGTCACCCAGCCATCCTTCACCGTTGAGCATGCGGGCGTACTCGCCCGGCGTCATGCCATACACTACCGGCACCGGGTCCATACCCACGAACGAACGGTAAGCCGTATCCAGCACAGGACCGTCCACATAGAAACCGTTGGGGTTGGGACGGTCGAGCACCATCACCTGCTTACCCGCTTCGGCACAGGCTTCCATCACCAGATGGAGGGTGGAGATATAAGTATAGAAACGCACTCCCACATCCTGGATATCGAAGATCACCACATCCACATCGGCCAGGTCTTCCGGCAGGGGCTTGCGGTGTTTACCATAGAGCGAGACGATGGGAAGGCCGGTTTTGGTATCCTTCATGTCCTTCACCGTCATGCCCGCACCGGCATCGCCCCGGAAACCGTGCTCAGGACTGAAGATTCGGACGATCTCTACGCCGCGGACGAGAAGGGTGTCCACCAGGTGGGCCTCCCCCACGCGGGAGGTCTGGTTGGCGACCACCGCCACCTTTTTCCCCTCCAGCAGCGGAAGGTAACGGTCCATGTCGTATGCTCCCGGCAGGACAGGACGCCCGCCTAAAACGGATACCGTCCCCACGAACAGATACAGAAATGTCAGGTTCAGAAAAAAATACTTACTCCGGCTCATCACGATATTTTTTACAAATGAAACAAAATAATCTTTTGGTCCCCTCCCCCTCAGGGGAAGATTCATCAAAATTTCATCTTTTCTTTTTGTTACATTTGTCCTGACCAAAGATTTGACCTTGAACACCGAATTTTTCATCGCGCGCAGGATCGTCACGGGCAAGGAGGCGGAAGGCCGGGTCTCTCGCCCCGTGATCCGCATTGCCATCCTGGGCATCGCCCTGGGGCTGGCGGTGATGCTGGTGGCCACGGCCATCGTCACCGCCTTCAAGCAGGAGGTGCGCTCGAAGGTCATCGGTTTCGGTTCCCACATCCAGATCATCAACTACGACAACAACAGCTCCTACGAGACCGTCCCTATCAGTATGCACCAGCCCTTCTATCCCTCGCTGGAGCAGGTGCCGGGGATCCGCCACATCCAGGTCTTCGGCATCAAGGCCGGCATCATTAAGACCAAAAAGGAGATCCAGGGGGTGGTACTCAAAGGCATTGGCCCCGACTTCGACTGGTCCTTTTTTAAAAAGAACCTGGTAGCCGGCCACATCTTCAACGTCACCGACAGCACCCGTACCAATGAGGTGTTGATCTCAAAACTCCTCTCAGATCTGCTGGAGCTGAAAACGGGAGATTCTTTCGTCATGTATTTTGTCCAGGACCCGCCCCGCATGCGCAGGTTCTCCGTCGCCGGTATCTATGAGACCAGTCTCGAGGATTTCGACAAGACCTTTGTCCTGGCCGATATCAAGCACATCCAGCGGCTCAACAACTGGAAACCGGACCAGATCAGCGGCTTTGAGGTGACGGTGGACCGTTTCCGCGATCTCGACCGCCTCACCTGGGTTGTGCGTGAAAAGGTAGGCACCTCTTTCACCGAGAACAAGACCCGCCTGCGTGTGGAGAACATCATCCAGAAGTATCCGCAGATCTTCGACTGGCTCAACCTGCAGGATACCAACGTATGGATCATTCTCATCCTGATGCTGGTAGTGGCCGGGTTCAACATGATCTCAGGCCTGCTGATCCTCATCCTCGAACGCATGAACATGATCGGCATCCTGAAAGCCCTCGGAGCCACCAACTGGAGCATCCGCAAGATCTTCCTCTACCAGTCGGCTTACCTGGTCATCAAAGGGCTTCTCTGGGGAAACATCATCGGGCTTGGACTCAGCTGGATCCAGTACCGTTTCAAGGTGATCCACCTGAACCCCGAGACCTATTACCTGAAAAGTGTTCCGATCCATTTTGATCCCTGGATCATCCTGGCCCTCAACGTAGGTACCCTGCTTATCATCGTCACCATCCTCATCCTCCCCTCCTACCTCATCGCCCGCATCTCACCGGTAAAAACGATCCGGTATGAATAGAGTACCACCATGTTTCAGGTTTCAGGTTCCAGGTTCCAGGTTCAGAGTTAATAATTTCGAGCATCGAGCTTCAACCATCCCCGCCCGCCCGGATGACCTGGTCGGACGGGGAGCTTCCTTACTCTCTGACAATATTCTTGTAATGCTTGTACCGGTCCAGGATCTGGTCCACATAATTGACCGGTTCATCGCCGCGGCAGTAGCCGTATTTCACAACAGGATCGAGAAAGTATTTTTCCTCTGAAAGTTTCAAAAGATACTTTCTCGTCACATCCCATAAGGTTTTGTCCTCTCCGTATTTCTCTGCCAGCCGCATGGCATCCTTGACATGGCCCTGACCTGTATTGTAGGAGGCCAGGATAAATTTGATACGTTCCTGCTCGTCGAGGACGGTTTCATCAAAAATTGAATTGATCCATTTGAGGAATTCAACACCGGTACGGATGTTCTCCTCAGGGTCAAAGGGGTTTTTTACGTGATATTGCTTCACGGTGGAGGGCATGATCTGCATGAGGCCCATCGCCCCGGCCCAGGAGGTCGCCCCGGGATCGAAGTGGGATTCCTGGTAGATCATCGAGGCCAGCAGACGCCAGTCCCATCCCAGGCTGTCGCTGCCCTGTTTGATAAGTTTATCGTAGGGAGAGATACGGCCGTTGCCCAGAACAAAATAGTCGCTTTTCACCCGTAACTTGGATTTGGGATTTTTGAAATATTTCTTGTAGATCATGGCATAATCGAGGGTCTTGCGATAGCTGTCGATCCATGAATTGATCATATACAGGAGATGGTCGGTATTCTCTTTCCGGAGAGCCCATGCCAGGTTCTGCGGGAAACTGATGGCGGTCTCCACATCCAGATCGGAGTAGTAGGTACTGTTGACCTTTGCCACATTCTCATCCGCCACCGTATAATCGATCTCTCCGTCCGCCACCATCTTGATCAGCCGCTCTGCTTCCACATCCACCTCTTCCACGATGATCGTATCACCTATCTCGTCCATGAGATTGCGCAGACGCTCGGCATAACTGGAATTTTTCTGCACATACACGGTCTTCCCGGCCAGGTCGAGGGTATTCCGGATGAGGGCCCTGTTAATGGCATCCAGGGTCATCCTGCGCCATCCCTTAGGTTTCCGCTGCACCAGCACCTGGCGTGTCTGCCCGATGGGATCGGTAAAACGAATGATCTTTTTCCGCTCTCTGGTGACGGTCAGGTTGATGGCCAGCACATCACACTGCCCCTGCTCCAGCTTTCGGAAAGAACGCTCCAGGTCATTATCCACACGGATCTCCAGGTCCACGTTCAGGTACTGTGACAGGGCCTTCAGCAACTCAAACTGGTAACCCATCGGCTCTCCGCGGTAAATGAAATAATCGGTGGAGTTGAAATCGGTGAGGGCGATCAACTTGCCGGATTCGCGGATCTGCGGCCAGTCACGGCCCGTCTGCTCTTCAGAGATCCGGTACTGACTCCCCCGGTGGTTCCTGCAGCCGGCAACAGTGATAAAAAGAACTGCTAAAAGGGAGAAGATCAAGGGAAAAACCTGTTTCCTCATAGGGTGTTATTGCACGATACAACAACGAATATAAAAAAATTTCCCTAATCATAGAAGGTCCAGGAAAATCCGATCTTGAAAAACATCTGGTTCATGGGGTAATCCACCACGGTAAAATAGTGGGGTCCCATGAAAGATGTATTGAAATGCTGCACCTTGAAAAAGAACCGCAGCCTTTGTACTTTTATGTTGATATAGGCATCCAGAAAGGGATAGTTCCCGATCTTTGTCTTTTCCTGCACATAGAACTGACCGGTCGCAGGCATATAACCATAACCGTACCAGGAAGACTGATAATAGACATCAAATCCCACCTGGAGGCGTAGCATTCCACCCGTTTTTTTGAAGTGGATATCCTGGTTGAAAGCCGTAGAGTTGCGAAAGTTGAAGAGGGGCAACGGCAGCACATCGGTATTGCTGGACTGCTGCAGGCAGATATTGTTCAGGAAAGAGAATTTCCAGACATAAAAGTCCTTGTTCAGCTCCAGGCTGTACAGAACGACCGAGCCGTCATATTGTGCCGGTACGGCAGCGGTATCAAAATAGACATACTGGTTCAGGAAAGCCGCCTCCAGCCCTATACCCGTATGGATGGAAGGCATACGGTAGGATGCCCCCACGGTAATATCCTTGATGAATTTAAAGTCGTTCTCCCAGATGAAATGGTTGGAGGTAAAATGGTTCAGACGAAAGAGGGGGCGGGTGATCTTAAAATGTCCGTAGAGATGCAGGTAAGAAGGGTTCTTTTCCTTGCGGAACACCTGGCGGATATCCCCGGACAGCTCCGTATTCCCGGCTTTATAGCCGAACAGGTAGAGCTTGCCCCGGGCATTCCAGCTGAACTTTCCCCCGATCGTATTGAAGATCTTCCCGAAAATGGCCGTATTGTTATTGAAATTCTCATGCATACGATAGACCAGCGTATCCCCCGAGTGTCCTTTGATCAGCGTATCCCACCGGCCGTTGGCCGAGTATTTCTCCGCCTCGTTCACAATGCCGAAGCGGCTCCCGAGCGAGAATTTTTTCTCCGGATTGCTTTGCAGTTCCAGGGCCAGCTCGTTCTCCCAGACCCTGAAATAATTGGTATCATAGGTACTCAAAGAATCAAAATAAATGTTCTCATAAAATCCTGAACGCGGGAACTGATCGTTATAGGAACGGCCGGTATGCTCATACCTCAGCTTGTACACCAGACGTCCCCATCCCATCGGAAGACGGGGGATATCCGGTTCTGTTGTATCCGCGCGCGCTGAATCTTTTGCCGAAGAATATTTTCCGAAGGCATAATAATTAAGGATCTCAAAATTCATGTCCTTCAACCGCGAGGTTGCATTGTTATCAAAACCCAGTTTGACAGGAACATCTTTGGGCTTGTTACTTTCCAGGTTTTCCGGATCCTGGACACCTCCGTTTTCCTGGGACTTGATATTGTTCCAGCTCAGATGGGCAAACCCCGCATACCGGTCCCGTATGTAACTGGTAAAAAAACCAAAAGAGCTTTTCTTTTGCTTCTGAAAGCTGTACTGGCCCTCTCCGGACATAAAATTCAGCAGGAGTCCGGCATTCAGATACTTATTGATATTCTGTGTATGGACCACATCGAGGATCTGCTCCAGGTTGATCTTCGATCCGGCGGAGGTATAGGTAAGCTGTGTGAAAGGAGAACGGGCCCGGTAGTATACCTGGCGGTCGGGAGTAAACAGATAAGGCTTATAGTACCGGATGAACAGGTTATCGGTCCAGGCCGGCTTTTCGGGAAAGCAGGCGGAGGTGACCGGCGATACGATATTCCCGGTCTTGATGGGATAACGGTAATAAAGATAGGCCGGGTCAAACACCTGGAAACCTGCCAGCAGGGTATCGCGTGTTGCAGGCAGGATCTTCTCCTCCCGGTTAAGTTGCCAGGCCACCACCTTCTGTTGGGTCTTCACCGAGTCGGGGACCGCAGCAGAGAGGGACGGCAGGATGAAAAGCCATAATATGACGGGCAGGATCCTTTTCATGCCTTGCAAAGATAGGAAAAGAGGAGGAGAATCAGGTGCAGGGTACTTGTTGCAGGTTGCTGGGTGCTCCACCTTCGTCCCGATTTATCGGGACTTCGGTTGACAAAGAGGGTGCTGGCTTCGCCCGCCGTAGCCATTGGCGAAGGCGGGGTGCAGGGTAAAAAAAAACCTCCGACCCTGAGGGGTTGGAGGTTTTAAAAAAGTCGGCGACGACCTACTCTCCCGCTTTCGCAGTACCATCGGCGCTGGTGGGCTTAACTTCTCTGTTCGGAATGGGAAGAGGTGGAACCCCACCGCTATAGTCACCTGAAGCCTTTTCCCGGCTGTGCGGGAATAATATTTTAACATATTGGAAGAAAGTCTTAAGAAGGTCGCTGCTGGAAAGCTTACGGGTAATTAGTACCGCTCGGCTTTGACATTGCTGCCTTTACACCTGCGGCCTATCGACGTCATCGTCTTTAACGACCCTTAAAGGAGATCTCATCTTGGAGGGAGCTTCGTACTTAGATGCTTTCAGTACTTATCTCTTCCAAACATAGCTACCCTGCGATGCAGCTGGCGCCACAACAGGTACACTAGAGGTTTGTCCGCCTCGGTCCTCTCGTACTAGAGGCAGCTCTCCTCAAATCTCCAACGCCCACAACAGATAGGGACCGAACTGTCTCACGACGTTCTGAACCCAGCTCGCGTGCCACTTTAATGGGCGAACAGCCCAACCCTTGGGACCTTCTCCAGCCCCAGGATGTGACGAGCCGA
>JALVJE010000250.1 GCA_027028505.1 Bacteroidales bacterium | reverse complement strand
GAGAAAACGTCGGAGGTGAGCCCCAGGTCGGAGAACTGCCAGGCGGCCTCGAAAGCGGGATAAAAGAAAGACCCGTTGATGGAGGAGGCTGCCTCCAGACCGCCGGAGGCGGTGACGAACAACTGTTCCAGGATATTGAAAGTGAAAGAGTAATATCCTCTGTTCGAACGTATATCGCGGACATAATTGCTGAAGCTCGTGGCCTCATTGGCAGAGTTCAGGTCGGTAGTGGGCTTGCGGGCATTTACTTTGAATCCCTGCACCGATCCCGAGTTGTACTGGCGCTGCCTGTCGTTGATGTTCCAGCCCACGGTAGCATCCAGCTTAAGACTGCTACCCAGGTTGAAATTGCCCCGCAGAATGGCGTCGAAGTTAAGCTCCTGTTCGGTGATCATATCTTCGTTCATCAGACCGTTGCGACGGGCACTGCCGGCAGAGTTGATGGGGAAGAAATAAAGCCGGTGGTCACCCGAGCGGTCGATTCCTCCACGCAGCGTGATACGCAGCTGACTGATGGGCTTGATGTTGACCTCTTCAGACATGAGGAAACGGTCCACATCCGAGGTGGCTGTCTGCTGGTGGATCGTCCACATGGGGTTGTTATAGGTGGGCGTCGAGTTACCCAGATAACGGCGGTATCCCCTGTGGTGGTCGGGGTAAGCCACACCATGGTCATCGTAGTAAGTACCGTAGTAGTCATGGTTGTCAAAATCGGGGGGCGTACGCAACAGTCCCAGCATGACACCGGCGACGTTGGAGCTCTGCTGTATCCTGTTGGAGGAACTGCCGATGTATCCGGCTTTGGTGTTGGAGCTGAACCAGTTGTTGGGCACGAATTTAACATTCACACGCAGGTTGGTGCGATGGTAATCAGCCTCCCGGATGATCCCGTTCTGGTCCAAACGCCCGAAACTGAAGAAATACTGGGTCTTCTGGGTGCCGCCGCTAAAAGAAAGCTCGTGCTGGAGGAATCCTCCCGTATGGAAGATATCATCCCAGTTGGATTCCACGTAAGTCTTTTTCGAGTTTTTTGTAAGGATGGGATAGTATTTGTTTCCGTTCAGGGCTTCGAAATAACGTCCTGTCATATCCACCTCATCCTCACCGCCTGCACGGTCGGGGATGTAGTCGCCCCATGATTCGGCGCTGTTGGGGTTGTAAACGCCGTTGCGTCCCTGTCCGAAGGTGTTCTGGATGGGATAGCGCTGGTTCACCTGGTCCATGGAGTAGGTGAACTGATAATTGATGTGCAGTCGTCCGGCCTGTCCGTTCTTGGTGGTGATCACCAATACGCCGTTGGCGGCACGTGATCCCCAAAGAGCGGCGGCAGCAGCACCTTTGAGGATCTCCACCGACTCGATATCCTCGGGGTTGATGTCGTTGAGGCGTGATTGCTGGGAGACCCCGCCGTCACGACCGCCGTTCCCTCCTCCGTAAATGGTGGAGTTGCTGATGGGCACCCCGTCGAGGATGACCAGTGGCACGCTGGATCCCGAGATGGTGTTGGCACCCCGGATGCGTATGTTGGTGCCGGCGCCGGGATCTCCGTTGGTTCGTGCCACGTAAACATTGGAGGCACGCGCTCCCAGGGCATTCAGTACCAGCGGCTCTCCCGAGCTGACGATCTCGTCGGAGCTGACCGTCGAAGATGTCGTGGCCGTCTCATCTTTCTTTACCTTGAACCCCAGGGAGGTGACAATGACCTCATTGATGCGGCGGTTGGCCATGGGCAGCCGGACATCTATGACATTGTCCAGGCCTACCGGAACCGTCATCGTCTCATATCCTACAAAGGAGATCATCAACGTGTCATGTCCCGTGTCCGGGATCGAAAGTTTATAGGCACCTTTCAGGTCCGTGACCGTCCCCGTCGTGGTGCCCTTCAGGATGACAGAAGCACCCGGCAAAGGATCGCCGCTCTCATCCATGACATGTCCGGTGATGACACGAAGCGTTTGCGCGAAAAGATCCGGGCCGTTGCCAAAAAACAATAACCCGCCAAGCAGCAGGATCCCGCTTCCTCTCAGAATATAGGACCTTGCCTTGCGGAAGATACCGCAAAATAACTCATTTTTCATAGGTGTTTGGTTTTGAAGGTTAATAAAACGGATTAATTATAGGGTATAATAGATTTGGGGTTAATAACTACAATTAGAAATAACAGGGGAGGTCAGAAACAGGAACAAAGTACCGTATGATCGTTGACAGATGATACCATAAGAAGTGGATCGGTTTTCTAATTATTATTCAAATATTATAATTTTTTTGCATTTATGAGCAAAATTTATGACAGATATCATGATCTGCAGGATAAAATGCTCAAAAAAATTGTATAAATGTATAATTATACAGGAGAGAATGCTGGGTTGATAAGTGCCGCAAATTGAAATTTGCGAGCCCGTCCAAACGCCTGCCTGACGGTAGGCAGGGATGT